>DATBCR010000523.1:0-9400 GCA_036270375.1 Pseudonocardiaceae bacterium
TGGAACGTGCTCTGCAGGTAGGACCCGATCAGCCCGATCTCGGCCGGCGGCAGCAGCGCGTAGGCCACGAAGGTCAGGCCGCCGGTGACCAGCCCCGACTTCGGGCCGATGCCCCTTGTCACGAACGTGAAGAACGCGCCCGCGCTTGGCAGCCGGGCCGACATCTGGATGATCCCGCTCGCCGCGACCAGGATCGCGATCAGGCAGAGGAGGTAGACGAAAGGTGTTGCCGCGCCGGAGAACGGCGTGGAGTACTGCGGGTTGAAGAAGGTGGAGACCGCCGGCCCCATGATGGCGGCGGACATGATCACCGCGCCGCCGAGACCGACCGAGTTCCGCCGAAGACCGGTGTCCGGCCGGGTTGTCGATAACTCACTCATCCAGCCCTCCTGGGCGCTGCGGCGGTGGGGGCGCCGTGGCTGAGAAGACATTAGACGTCTGACGACTTGTGGGCAAGGGGCTGATGTGACGGTTGAGCGACCAATATCTACCGCGTCTTGGCGCTGTTCGGGTCGACGGCGAGTCCGCTCGTGTCGATTGCCTCGAAGTCGCTGCCGTGCAGTGCCGGTCACCACTACTGTTCGCGCCGCACTCGACGGCCGCGTCCGCCGGCACCGGGTACGGCCTTGGATCGCTCTCGGCGCCGCTACTGTCGAACGTCACCGGGACCGGGTGCTGGCCAGTCGCCACGCCGTCGTCGATGGCCACTTCGCCGACACGACGCACACCCGGAACGCGCGCGAACCCACCTCGTCGCCAAGGTGGGTCCGCACGCGTTCACAGGGTGTTCAGCTGGACGGGATGCCGTTCGCCGGTGCCGATGCCGGCGTGCCGCTGAACGGCTGGATCGCGCCTGCGCCGTTGTCCGTCGTGAGTGGACTGCCGGCGACCACGATCTGGCCGGCGTGGATCGTGCCGACCTGGACACCGGTGTAGCCGGCGTGCGACGACGAGCTGTACCGGAACGGAACCAGGCCCGGTCCGCTGAGGTTGCCCTTCTGCAGCGCGTCGATGATGCCCTGGCGGCTCGGGTTCTTGCCGGCCGCGGCCAGTGCCTGCGCGAACGTGTAGGCACTCGCCATGCCGTACACGACGTTGCCGTCGAACGGCAGCTTCGGCAGGTACTGGTCGTGGATCTTCTTGAACAGCGCGATCCACGAGTTCGACGTGTCACCGAGGGACGGCAGGTACGTGTCGGTGATGGTGCCCTCGATCAGCTGGGCCGGTTGTGTGATCGCGGCTCCGGCCTGCTTCGCGAACGCTTGCAGCAGACCTTCCGTGGTGATCGGGTCGGAGCCCACGTTGGACACCGCGATGGTCGGCGCGAAGCCGAGCTTGAGCGACGTCAGCTTGAACAGCGCGGTGTAGGCGGGAATCGTGAACAGTACGACCACGTCCGGCTTGGCGTTGGCGATCGCCGACACCTGGGCCGTCACGTCCGTGCCGCCCGGCTGGTAGGATTGCCGGCTGACCACCAGATCCGGCTTGATGTACTTGTCAAGCCCCGCAACGCCGCCGAGACCGAAGTCGTCGTCCTGGAAGAAGTAGGCGACCTTCTTGCCTGCGAAGTTCTGCGTGATGTACTGGCCGAGAATCTTGCCCTCGACCGTGTAGTCGGGCTGCCAGCCGAAGGTGTACGGGTGCTGTTTCGGCATGTCCCAGCAGGTGCACCCGGATGCCACGAAAAGGTCCGGCACCCGTGAGCTGTTCAGGAAGTCGACCACCTTGGTGTGCGTCGGCGTGCCGAGCGCGCCCATCATCGCGAACACCTTGTCCTGCAGGACGAGCTGTTTCGTGAGGGTCACCGTCTGGGTTGGATTGTAGGCGTCGTCGAGGTATTTCAGCGTGATCTTGCGATTGTTGATGCCGCCGTTCGCGTTGACGTAGCTGAAGTACGCCTGCGCCGCCGCCGGAATCTCGCTGTACCCGGGGGCCGCCGGGCCGGTCAGCGGATCGGTGCTGCCGATGGTGACCGTCGTGTCCGTGACGCCAGGGGCGTTGGCCGTGGCTGATGGCGTATTCGAGCCACAGGCCGTCACGGTGAGAGCGGTCGCCGCCGTGATCGCGATGATTACTCGCAGTCTCGATGACTGGTTCATCCTTCGCCTCCACTAGAATGGCGTTCGGTTGTGCGAAACGTACTGACACCCGCCACAGCGCGCGAGTGCTGAACCGTGGCAGTCAACGAATCGTGATGTGCAGTGCCCGCCACAACCGGACCAAACCGGCCTGCAGCCCGCCCGGGAACAGCACGATGACCACATACAACGCGGCGCCGTAGACGACAAGCGGGATGTTCGCGTAGATCGCCTGCGACAGGTGCGCCGACTGGGCGAGGTCCGTCGACCAGGTCGGCAGCAGTGTCACGATCACCGCCCCGTACACCGCGCCGGCCAGGCTGCCGAGGCCGCCGAGCACGGCAGCCGTGAGCAGCGAGAGCGACAACGTGAGCGGGAACGCGCCGGGCGCCGCGAGACTGTTCACCCACGCCAGCAGCGCACCGCCGAGGCCGGCGCAGGCGGCGCTCACGCTGAACGCGAGCACCTGTGTCCGCGCCACCCGCACCCCGCACAGCGCCGCCGCGTCCTCGTCATCGCGCAGCAGCCGCATGTCCCGCCCGATCCGGCTGGTCACCAGGTTCGCCAGCACGAACAGCGTGATCACGAGGCACAGCCCGGAGATCCACGCCTGCCATCGTTCCAGCGGGAACGTGTCGCCGAGCGCGAGCGGCGGCGGGTTCGACGGCACTGTGAGCCCGTTCGCACCGCCGAGCTTGCCGCTCAGGCCGTGGTAGCTGGCCAGCGTCGGCAACCCGAGCGCCAACGCGAGCGTCGCGCCGGCGAGATACGGGCCACGCAGCCGGGCCGCCGCCACACCCACGACGAGACCGACGATCCCCGCGACCGCCGTGCTGGCCACAAGAACGACCGCCAGCGGCCAGTCCTGGTTGTTCAGCAGCAACGCCGTCGTGTACGCGCCGACCGCCATGAACGCCCCGTGCCCCAACGAGATCTGCCCGGACAGTCCGGACAAGACGGTCAGCCCGGCGGCCGCGATCGCGGTGTAACAGATCTGCGCGAGCTGCAGGTCCTGGAACTGGTTGACCGAGACGGACACCCCGTAGATCACGCCGAGCCCGACCACCGACCACATCAGATGCCGCAGCAGCGCCGAAGCCGGCCACCGCCCCCGAACCGGCGTCGGTGCCGGTTTCATCGTGTTCGTTTCGGTGGCCGTCATACCCGCCGCCCCGTTGCGTGCCCGAACAGTCCGTTCGGCCGGACCATCAACACGATCACCAACACGACGAGGGCACCGAGCCCGACGACGTCCGACCCGAGATAACCCGACACGTAACTGAGCACCAACCCGAGGCTCACCCCGCCGACCACCGCGCCCGGCGGGCTGTCCAGACCGCCGATGACGGCCGCCGTGAACCCGAAGACGAGCGTGGCGTCGAAGGCGTTCGGGCTGACGAACGTGTCCGGCGCGATCAGCACCCCGGCCAGCGCGCCGACCGCCGCCGCGAGTGCCCAGCCGACGGTGAACATCCGGCCGACCCGGACCCCGAGCAGCCGCGCCACCTCCGGCGCGAACGCGGCCGACCGCATCTTGAGGCCGAGCGGTGTCCACCGGAACACGGCAGCGAGCCCGGCCATGACCGCGAGCACCACCAGCACGACCCACAAGTCGTTGGGAGTGAACAGAAGCCGCCGCCCGGACACCATGAAGCCGCGAATCCCGAACGCGGGCGGATAGGACCTCGGCGTGCCGCCGAACACCATCCCCGCGACGCCCTGCAGCAACACAAGCAGGCCGAACGTGACGACGACCGCGTTGAGTGGCGGCTTGTTCTCCACCGGCCGGATCAGCACCCGTTCCACCACCGCGCCGAGCACCAGCCCGGCGGCGATCGCGACGGCCAGCGCCAGCCAGTACGAACCGCCGTCGCTGATCACGGTGTAGGCCAGGAACGTGGTGATCATCAGCATGCCGCCCTGGGCGAAGTTGACGATCCGCGTGGCCCGCCAGATCAGTACCAGCGCAAGGCCGATCGCGGCGTACACCACGCCCGCCGACAGGCCGGCGAGTGTCAGGTCGATGAACTGGACCATTCACATCCCCAGGTACGCGTGCCGGACGCGGTCATCGGCCGCGAGGCTGTTGGCATTGTCGTCGGCCACTTTCCGGCCGAGATTGAGGACGACCGCGCGGTCCGCGACGGACAGTGCGGTGGCCGCGTTCTGTTCCACCAGCAGGATGGTCAGCCCGTCGTCGTCGCGGAGCTGGCGCAGCGTCCGGACGATGTCGGCGATCACGCGCGGCGCGAGGCCGAGCGACGGCTCGTCGAGCAGCAGCAGCCGGGGCCGGCTCATCAGTGCCCGCGCGATGGCCAGCATCTGGCGTTCACCGCCGGACAGGGTTTCCGCGCGCCGGTTGCGCGCCGACGCCAGCTGCGGGAACAACGTGAGCATGCGCGCGATGCCGTCCCGTGCCCGCGTCCGATCCACCCGGCACAGCCCACCAAGGCGCAGGTTCTCGTCGACGGTCAGCTCGTCGATCATCCCCCGCCCTTCTGGTACATGGGCGATCCCTTGTCGCACGACGTCTTCCGGCGAGCGGCCGGTGATCTTCCGGTCCAGCAGGCGAATCGTGCCGGCGGCCGCGCCGACGAGACCGCTGATGGTGCGCAGCAGGGTGCTCTTGCCGGCGCCGTTCGCACCGAGCACCGCGGTGATGGAGCCCTCGGCAACGGTCAGGTCGACGGAGTCCAGGGCGCGGATGGCGCCGTACTCCACGGTGAGACCAGCGATGTCAAGCATGGTCACCGCCGACCCGTTGCGCGGTGTCCGCGACACCGACTGTGTCCACTGTGTCCGGTGGGGTGTCCACCGGTTCACCGAGATAGGCGCGCTGCACCGCGGGATCCTGCCGGATCTCGGCGGGTGTGCCGCGCGCGATGACCTGGCCGAAGTCGAGCACCACGATCCGGTCGCACAGGTCCATCACGAAGTCCATGTTGTGCTCGACCAGCATGACCGCCGTCCGGTCGTGCAGATTCCGGATGATGTCGGCCAGCTCGGTCATCTCGGGCACGGACAGACCGGCCGCCGGCTCGTCGAGCATCAGCAGCCGGGGCTCGGCGACCAGCGCCCTTGCCAGCGCGACACGCTTGCGGTTGCCGTAGGGCAGGCCGGCGCACAACCGGTTCGCGTCGTCCGCGATGCCGAGCGATGCCATGACGGCCATCGCGTCCGCCCGGAGGCGCCGTTCGCCGCGTTCGGCCCACGGTGACGCGAGCAGCGCGCCGACTGTGCTCGTGCGCGATCGGTGCGTCGTACCGGCGATCACGTTCTCCAGCACCGTCAACCGGCTGAACAGGCCGAGGCCCTGCAGGGTGCGGGCGATGCCGAGATCGGCCAGTTCGTGCGGCCGGCCGTGGAGTGGTCGCCCCGCGAACGTCATCGAACCGCCGCGCGGCCGGACGAACCCGCAGATGACGTTGAACAGTGTCGTCTTGCCGGCACCGTTCGGGCCGATCACGCCCAGAACACCGGACGACGGCATGTCGATGCTGACGTCGCTGAGCACGTCCAGCCCGCCGAACGAGACGCACACGCCGTCGACTCGTAATAGTGGGTCAGCGGATGCCATGGCGGTGATCACCACCCTGTGGTCGCCGGCCGGTGGGCTTCTTCCGAACGGTGTTCGGTTTCGGGGGATGCTACACAAGAGTCCCGGACTTGTCAGTCGGGCGGATATAACCGTCCGATCAACTCGATGACCTCGTTGATGAACCGCTGGGCGGCGGCCTTCGACGGTTGCACCGCGACCTCCCGGCCGGCTTCGTTGGCGATCGTGGTCAGTATCAGCACCAGTGTGTCCGACAGCGGCCGGGCCTGCTCGCCGAGCAGGTCGGCGTTGGTGCTCAGCCAGTGCCGGAAACCACGCCGGGTGAGCAGTTCGAAGCCCGGTGGCCCGCCGCCGGACAGGAACAGCTGGGCCAACTGCCGTTCCTCCCAGCAGCCGTTGAGGTAGGCGCGGGTGCCGGCGATGAACAGCCGCAGGGCGTCCGTCTCGCCGGCCGCCAGAGCGAGCCGGAACGCCTTGGCGGACCGATGTCGTTGACGCGTCTGGTAGTCGTCGTAGAGCGCGATGTAGAGGTCGGACTTGCCGCCGAAGTGGTGGTAGAGGCTGCCGACGCTGGACCCGGCGTGCTCGACGATGTCGACCACGTTGGCGTCCGCGTAGCCGGCGGTCGTGAAGATCTCGTGGGCCGCGGCCAACAGCGTCACCCGGGTGCTGTTCGCCCTGCGTCCCTTGGTTTCGGCCACGGCGACAGTGTGCCTGATCGTTTGTCCGGTGACATCGGCGAGACCACCGTTTTGGGCCGGATGCGCCCAGGTATCCGGGTTGGTCCCGGAACCGAATGTTGTTCTGGCCGCCTCGGCCGTGCTAGACACCATTCGTTCCTCGGCGTCGCGGAACCACCGCGGTGCCACGAGCGAGTGGAGCGTGGCCGTGAACGGTCCGTGGCGCAAAACGCTTGTTTCCACCGCGATCCTGTCGGCGGTATCGGCCATCGTGGTCGGGCCGGCCGCTGTCCCGGCGACCGCGAGTGCCGTCCCGGACGGGCACCGATCGGCCCGGCTGTCGATCAGCACGGTGTCCAATCCGCGGCCGGAACTCGTCAGCGGCGGGCAGGTGCTGGTGCGCGTCACGGTGCCGGACGGTCTGCGAACAGACCGGGTGCGGATCACCGAGAACGGGCACGACGTCACGTCCGCGTTCCGCAGTGCGTCCGACGGCAGCCTGCTCGGGCTGGTGACCGGCCTGCGGGCGGGCGGCAACGAGTTGACAGCGAACGTCGGTGACCACGGGCCGACGGCCGAACTGCGGGTGCGTAACCACCCGATCACCGGGCCGGTGTTCTCGGGGCCGCAGCAGGTGCCGTTCTTCTGCCAGACAACGGCATTCGGCCTGGCACCCGCCGTGCAGCCGCTGTGCAGCGCGCCGACCGTCGTCGGTTTCGCGTACAAGAACACCGCTGGCAACTTCGTCCCGCTCGCCGATCCGACCAGCCGCCCGGCCGACCTGGCCACCGCCACCGTGCACGGCCGTTCGGTGCCGTACATCCTGCGGGTGGAGACCGGCACGATCGACCGGGCCGTCTACCAGATCGCCGCCCTGTACGACGGGTCGGCACCGTCGCCCCTTGTTCCCGACAGCAGTTGGAACGGCCGGCTCGTGTACACGTTCGGCGGCGGCTGCAACGCCGGGTACCACCAGGGCAACAGCACCGGCGGCGTGTTCAACGACCAGTTCCTGGGTCTGGGTTACGCGGTCGCGTCGTCGAGCCTGAACGTGCTGGACAACAACTGCAGCACGGTGATCTCCGCCGAAGCGGCGATGATGGTCAAGGAGCACTTCATCGACACGTACGGCCCGGTCGCGCACACCATCGGTTGGGGCGGTTCGGGTGGCGCGATCCAGCAGTACGAGATCGCGGACGCGTACCCGGGCATTCTGGACGGAATCGTGCCCGGCGTGTCGTTCCCGGATCCCCTGAGCACGGCCGGTCCGGTCAACGACTGCCGGCTGCTTGACAACTTCTTCGCCGCCGGTGGCGCGTCGTTCACCGCGGCGCAGCGGAAGGCGATCGCCGGCTACAACGACTACACCAGCTGCGTTTCCTGGGACCAGACGTTCGCGAACCGTTCGACCGCGACGGACAGCTGCAACTCGGCTATTCCGGTGGCCGTGCGGTGGGATCCGGTGACCAATCCGACCGGCGTGAAGTGCAACGCGAACGAGCAACTGGTGAACCAGTTGGGGCGCAACCCGAACACCGGTTTCGTGCGCAGCACGCTGGACAACGTCGGGGCGCAGTACGGCTTGGCGGCGTTGCGGGCCGGGCAGATCACGCCGGAGCAGTTCGTCGCGCTCAACGCCGGTGCCGGTGGGATCGACATCACCGGAAAGCCGATGGCCGGCCGGACGCCGGCGGATCCGAGGGCGTTGGCCGCGTCCTATGCCGACGACCTGATCAACAGTGCCGGCCAGGGCCTGCGTGTCACGCCGATCATCGACCAGCGCACCGATCTGGACTTCGCCGGATTCGGCAACGACATCCACACGACGGAATGGTCGTTCGTGATGCGGCAGCGGTTGTCGCACGCCAACGGCACCGCGGCGAATCAGGTGATCATCGAGAGCCAGCCGACCCTGGCCGAACAGGCCGTGGTGAACGCGTACGAGCTGGACGCGATGGACCGCTGGCTGACCGCGATCGACGCGGATACGTCTCGGCATGGCATGGCGGACAAGGTCATCACGGACAAACCGGCCGATCTCGGCGACGGCTGCTACGCGTCCACGACACAACGCCTGCTCGCGACCGTCACCGACCCGGCAAGCGGCCCGTGCGCCGCAGGCTACCCGGTGGCCACGAATCCGCGGTTGACCAGTGACGAGTCGCTGGCGATGAACGTGCTGAAGTGCTCGCTGACGCCGTTGAACTTCGCCGACTACCGCCCGATCACGTTCACGGCGGCCGAAAAGGCCCAACTGCGCGCGACGTTCCCGAACGGCGTGTGCGACTACGACCGGCCGGGCGTCGGCCAGCAACACCCGATCAGCACGTGGCTCAGCTACGGCGACGAGCGGACCGGCCTGACCCCGCCGACGCCGGTGGACCCGAGGTAGCCGAAAGGCCCCCGGCCGGCACGCCACCACACGTGCCGGCCGGGGTACGGGGTCGGCGAGTCGGACAGAATGGGCACATGGCCGACACGACTTCAGACCGGGAGCAGCCGAGCGATCGAACCGTCCGCGCGCATGCGGACGCCTATGTCACCGCGCTCGCCGACCTCAATCCGGTGCTGAGCACGGCGCTCGGGACGCGGCCCGGCGAGGACCGGATGCCCGACCTGTCGCCGGCCGGCTATGCGGCCGAGGACGAACTGGCCCGTGCCACGCTGGCCGGCCTGGACGCGATCGAACGCACGCATGCCGATGCCACTGTTGGTGCTGCCCGTGCTGCCGGTGGGGCTGCCGGTGTCACGGGGAACGGCCACGAGCGGCGGTGCGCGCGGCTGCTGCGGGAGCGGCTGACCGCGGGGCTCGCGTTCAACGAGATCGGCGAGCGCCTGCGGGCGGTGAGCAACATCCTGGTGCCACCGCACGTCGTGCGACTGGTGTTCACCATGATGCCTGCGGCGACGCCGGACGACTGGGCCGTGATCGCGCGCCGGATGACCGGTGTGCCGGGCGCGCTGACCGGTTATCGGGCGTCGCTCACCGAGGGCGCCCGACTCGGTCTGTTCGCGGCGTCCCGCCAGGTGGTCGCGGTACTCGGGCAACTGGCCGCGTGGATCGCTGCGGGCGACGGGCGGGGCTG
>DATBCR010000524.1:0-8289 GCA_036270375.1 Pseudonocardiaceae bacterium
ACGTGCGCCCTCGGGTCCTCGTCCGACCCTGGCACGATCTGGTAGCTGAGCCGATCCCGCGCCGTTGTCACCACCGGATCGGCGAAATCCCGGCCCATCAACCGTTTCACCGACCGCACGGTCTCCTTCGGCTGGCGCTCCTCCCAGTTGAGCGCGTTGCGGCCGACGTAGACCAGGTTCTCACCGCCGTCCCGCCGCCGCACGCCGACCACGGACGGCGTCAGGTTCTCGCTCTCCGCGTTGGCCACGATCGATGCCATGTCCCGGCGCTCGTCGTAGACGGTGACCGCGGAGTTCGTCGTTCCGAGGTCGATGCCGATGGCCTTCATTCCCGCTCCTCGTGCTTGGTTTCGTTCGTCGCCGTGATGATCACCTTGGCCGGCACCACTTGGTCGGGCGAGCGGTAGCCGCGGCTGAGCACCTCGACGACGGTGTCGTCCGGCTCGTCCCCGCCGTGCCGGACCTCGATCACCTGGTGCGTGGCCGGATCCGCGATCTCGCCCCGCGCACCGATCACCGCGCAGTCCGCGGCTTGAATCGTCGCGACCAGTTGCCGGCCGACCAGTCGCAGTCGCTCCGCGGACGGTTCGGTGGCCAGCCGGTCCAGCGAATCCAGCGCCTCGGTGATGCCGCGCAGCAACACATCCTGCCGGGCCTGGTACGCGGCCAGTTCGTCCGCGTGCTCGGCGTCCTTGTCCGCCAACGCATCCAGCATCGCCGCCTGCCGCAACAAGGCGTTCACGTCGTTCATCGGTCGAACTCGATCAGACGGTCCACAAGGGCGGGCGGGGTCACCGAGTCGAATTCCGCGTAGCTGGGCACTTCCTGCGGCTCCGGCAGGTCGAGCGGCCCCAACTCCGCCGCCCAGTCCTCCGGCGGCGGCGCCCGGAACTCCAGTGCCTCGGCCACCTCCGGCGGTTCGCCCGGCTCGGCCAGTTCTCGTTCCACCCGCGCCCGCGCGTCGGCGATCTCGTTGGCCGGGTCGACCGGATACAGCACCAGGTCCACCAGCAGCCGACGGCGCACCGTGCGCAGTTCGTCCCACGCCTTGTGCGACTGCGGCGGCATTCCCTTGGCCAGCAGGTCGAACGACACGTCCTGCATCCGCGCGTGCGGCATCCTCGGTGTCACCCCGGCCGGCGCCAGCACGTCGTACGGGAACGGGCCCTGCCACACCGTCAACGGGTCCTTGATCACTCGGACGCACTCCCTTCCACTTCCGTCTCGATCAGCCGCCGCACCGCGGCCAGCAGCAGCCGCCGGATCCGGCCGTTCGCCGGGTCGGCCCGGCTGGCGCGCACCAGATCTCTGGCCGCACCTGCCCCCTCGCCCGCCGACGTCTTCCGTTCCGCCTCGGCGGCCAGCGCGGCGGCACGGTCCACCGCGGCCCCGGTCACCTCGGACTCGTCCGCGCCGATGTCGCTGATCAGCGCGACCAGGTCGGTGATGCTGACATCCCCGTACAGCAAGGCATCCAGGCTGTCCTGCAGGTCCTCAAGGGTCTCCCGGAACCGGACCCGGTCCGGCGCGCGGGCAAGGCCGTCGTTGAGCAGGGACAGCGCCTCGGCCAGCACGCTCAGTTTCGCGTGGTACGTGGTGACACCGGGGCGGCGGGGCAGGCCGAACACCAAGGCCCGCACCAGGTTGTCCCGTGCCCGCGTCGACTCCGGGTTGAGTTCCAGGGCGTGCCGCAGGTCCTGTTCCGCGCGTGCCATGTCCACCGGAAAGCCGTAGTCCGAGCAGCTGTAGCCGTACCAGACGCCGCGATCGGTGAGCAGCACGGCCAATCGGGCGTTCAGCGGTTCCCTCGCGGCCGGGCCGAGCAGCGGCAAAGCCGTGCGTACCACCAGAATCGCCTGATCGAGGCAGGCGCCGAGGCGGGCGCCGCTCTCGTCGGCGAGCGCGGCGGCCCGGCCGAGCACCATCCGCTGGATCGCCTGTTTGGTGCGGGCGGTCATGGCCGCGTAGTCCGACACGCGGAGAGCTTCGGTCCATTCGGCCATCGCGCGGTCAAGGCCGCCGTCACCCGCGAGTGCGCGCCGCGCCATCGCCAGCCGGGTGTGCACGGCGAGGTCGACGGTGTCCTGCAGCAGCCGGCCCCGCCGGTACGGCAGGTAGCGATACGCGGGGTTGTGCCGGCGGAAGTCCATGCAGTACGGGCAGTCCACGGGGTGGGTGTCGTCGGCGGCCTGGCCCGCGCAGTCCTCAGGTGGCTCGCCGAGTGTGCGGCCGGCCAGGTCCGGCAGGGCCGCGAGTGCCTGTTCCAGGCGGTGCCGTTCGCTGAACGTGCACGCCGACGCCAGTTCCGAGAACATGCAGCGCAGCCTGCGCTGCACCAGTTCGCCGGGGTCGTCGCCGTCCCGGGCGGCCTGCTCGATCCGGCCGACCAGCCGGCCGAGTTCGTCCGGCAGCCGAACCAGGTTCAGGTAGCCGGGGCCGCACGCGAGCGGCACCGCGTCCGGGCCGACCGGCAGCCCGCCGACCTCCGCCAGCACCCGGCCGCCTTCCAGTTCCAGATCGAGGATATGGCTCAGTTCCTCGTAGGCCCTTGCCTGTTCCGGGCGGCCCTGTTCGGCGTGCCGGCTGCCGTAGCCCGCGAGTGTCTCGAACAGGTGCTGGCCCAGTTCCCAGCGCAATTGCGCGACGTTCTCGGCGGTCACCGCGTGCCGGTAGCAGGCGGCTCTTGTTTCGCCCCAACCGATCCAGTGCTGTTCGTCGGTGAGCACGACCGCCCAGCACGCCAGCGCGCGCGACCACACCGAGAAGGCGAGCTCCCACGCGCCGCTCTCCTCGAGTTCCCGCGCCCACCACAGGTGCGCCACCGCGAAGCTGTGTACCAGCGCCATGTCCGTCGGATCGGCGACCAGCCGCTCGGTCCACGCGGCGATCGCCTCGTCCCGGCCCCGGGTGAGCAGGACAAGCAGCGGCGCGTCGGACGGCAGCCGCTCGGCCAGCCGGGCCAGCAATTCGTCGCGGCTCGCGTCGGTCGTGGCGGCCAGCTCGGCGCGCAGGCCCTTGGGATCGCGGAACTGGTAGAGCATCGCGTCCAGCCGCAGCCGTTTCGCGGGCGACCGCAACCGGTCCCACGCCACGCGTTCGGAGAACGTCATGCCGCCGCGTTCCATCAGCGCGTACGCGGCGTCCCGCACCACCTCGGTGGACGAGCCGGGCGTCACGCCGACTTCGCGCAGGGCGAGGTAGGGGAACGTCGCGTCGCGCAGCGCGAACGGGTCCGGCATCAGCGCGGCGCTGGTCAGGCCGTCCGCCCACGGCAGCGCCTGCCGCAGCCGCACCAGCCGGGCCATCCGGCCTGCGGCCGCGCCGACCTCGGCCGACGCGAGGCGGTAGCCGTCGATCGCGGCACTCCACTCGCCGGCCGACTCGGCCTGCCGTGCCTCGGCGTAGTGCGCCCGGTGCGTCGCGTCGGCCCGGTCGGCGGCCTTGTGGTAGGTCACGGCCGCGGCCGCCCAGTCCTCGTCGGCCTCGGCCAGCCGGCCGGCCGCGTAGCCGGCGATGGTGTCCATGTCCTGGAAACCGGGGGCCGCTTCGGCTTCGGCGAGTGCGTCCGCCCACCGTTCCTCGGTCTCCGCGAGCCGGGCCTTGACCCAGCCGTGCCGGGCCGCCACGTCGCTGAAACCCGTTGGCAGCTCGGCATAACAGGACACGGCGGTGGACAGGTCCTCGGCTTCGGCCAGTCGGGCGGTGGCGTAGCCACGTCGGGTCGGCACGTCCTGGTAGTCGTCCGGGAGTTCGGTGCACGCGGCCAGCACGCCGGGCGAGTCTTGCGCCAGTTCCCGGGATCGGGCGGTGGCGTAGTGGTGCGGGACGGCCAGTTCGGCGGCCGGCGCGTAGATGACCGCCGCTCGGTCCCAGTCGCCCGCGGCCTCGGCTACCTGGCCGGTTGCCTTGCGGCGCAACACGCCTACGGCACCCTCGCGGTCGTCGTCCGGCAGGCCGTCCAGGAACACGAGCACCGAGCCCCAGTCGGCTTTCGCCTCGGCCAGCTTGGCCCGGGCGTAGCGGCGCCGGCCGCCGACGTCCCGGTGGTCGTCCGGCAGCCGGCCGAAACCCTCGATCACACCCGGCCAGTCGGCGCCGCGGTCGGCGTCCCGGCCGGCCACGTACAGCAGCCGGTCGGCCACGTCGAAAAGGTAGCCGGGCAGTTCGACGAACAGTTCGCCGGCCAGCCACCAGTTTCCGGCGAACTCGGCGGCCCGTGCCTTCGCGTAGCCCAGGCGAGTGGGCGCGTCGTCATATGAATTGTCCAGATAGGACTTGACCGCGGCGACCCAGTGATAGGTCAGTTCGGCGGCCCGGCCGGCGGCATAGCGGGCGCGGGCGCCGGCGTCCCGGTAGTCGGGCGGGAGGGCGGCGAAATGTGTTGCGGCGGCAGCCCAATCGGTTTCGTCGGCGGCCAGGTCGTAGAGCCCGTTCTGTGCCGTGGCCAGTTCCTCGGTGACATCCCAGCCCTGGCCGGACAGTTCGGTCAGCGCCTGGTGCGCGGCCGGCCAGTCGTGTCCGGCGGCGGCCAGTCGGCCGGTGATCAGCAGCAGGCGCTGGCTGGCGTCGATGAAACCCGGTATCGAGGTGTAGGCCTCGATCGCGGTCCGCAGGGCGGTGGCATCTGCCGTATTTTCGTTGTCCGGCGCGGTTTCGGCGTCGCGGCCGGTCGCATAGGCCAGCCAGTCGTCCGCCGCGATGCCGGAGGCGACCGCGTCGGTGAACGCGTCCATCGCGGCCGCCCAGTTGCCCGTATCGGCGGCGACCCGCCCGGCCGCCAGCGCCGAGTGGCCGGCCAGGTTCGGCAGGTCGGTGAACTCCGGACAGCGCTGGTAGGCGGTCAATGCCCTGGTCCACTGGCCCTGCTCCTCGGCGGCCCGGCCGGCCGAATACGCGGCCAGCGCGTCGGCGTCCCGGTAGCCGTCCGGCCTTCGCCGGCACACCATGGCGTAGGTGTGCGCGGCGCCGGCCCACCGCCCGGCCGCCTGGTCGGCCTGTGCCGCGTCGTACAGGCCGGCCACCTCGACCTGGTCGACGGCCTCGTCGTGCCAGGTGCGGACCGCCCGGTAGCCGTGCGGCCGCACGGCAAGAACCTGTTGGTAGTAGTCGAGTGCGGCCGGCCAGTCGGACCGGTCCTCGGCCGCGCGGCCGTGCTGCGTCAGTTTCGCGAGGGTGTCCGCCCGTTCGATTTCCGGGTCGAGACAACGCAACAGGCCGACCGGCAGGCCGGTCGACGCGAGCAGTTCGGCCGCCTGCCGTGGATCGCCGTCCGTGGCCAGCACCGCGCACGCCCGTTCCAGATCCGGCCACGCCAGTTCCAACTCCGCCTCGGCGGCCAGCCACTGCTGCTGCGCGGACGGTCGCCGGGCCGGCATCATCCGCAGCAGCCGGTCCCACTCGCCCTGTTCCCGCACGTAGCGGATCGCGGCGAGCAGGGTGCTGGTGTTGAGGTGGCCGGAGCCCTGGAACCGTTCCATGGCACGGAAACCGTCGTGCAGCGGGTCGCCGACCTTCTCGCCGTCGTCGTGTGTCTCGCGGGCCTTGAACAGCCAGCCGTGCCGGTAGGCCTCGTGCATGAACAGCACCGGCGTCGTCCACTCGATCGCGGTGTGGCCGGGCAGGTTGGCCACGTGCTGCCGGGCTGCGGTGACCGCCTGGTCGATGGTCTGGTTCTCGGACACCCTGCGCAGCAGCATCGGGCCGAACGTGCTCGCCGCCAGATCCGTGACCTGGTCCTGCATCGCGACCACGGCCGGCACACCACGGCCGATCAGTGCCTGCGCGAGCCCGGCGAACGGCTCGAACCGGTCGTTCCGACCGCCGGCACACAGGTTCAGCACGACGAGCCGCAACTGCTGTGCCTGCACCAACATCCCGCTGAGCAGTTGCGCCGGCACCGCGTCCGCGCGGCCGTCGTCGGCTTCCAGGTAGACGACGCCCTCGCCGCGTTCCTCGTCGTGCGCGCCGTGCGCGATCAGCAGCACCGCGGCGGGTTTCTGGGCGTGCTCGGTGAGCCAGTTCTCGATCCCGGTCCGGGTGGCGCCGGTGAGCACGGTCTGCCGGACGGTCAGTTCCGGCAGATCCCGGCGCAGCGCGGCCAGTTCCGTGCTCGCGTCCAGTGTGGACAGTCGGTCGTCCGCCGGGCTGGCGACCGCGACCAGCAGGTGGATCCGGTCGGGTTTGGTGCTCGCGCCGGGCAACCGGCCGCCGGGCGGGTCACCGGGCAGCGACCGGACGAGCGACAGGTTGTAGTTCAGGCCGAGCGACTGCTTCGGGTCCGCGGACGGCGCGATCAGCGCCTCAACCGGCAGGTCACGCAGCTCCGGCGGCAGGTCGAAGCGCAACCGCAGGCCGCGCACCGGTTCCTGGCGCTGGGTGCGGCGCTGGCTCTCCTCGACGCAGTCCGCGATCGGCTGGCACAGCAACAGGTCGAACACCTGCCGGCCGAGTTCGCGCAGCCGGGTGGCGACATGCTCCCGGCCCCTCGGCTCACGGCCCAGTTCCATCTGGATCAGGTGGTTGAGCTGGTCGCGGTGCTTGGCGGGGTCGAGGTCGATGTTGACGACGTCGGCGGCCGCGGCCGGACCGTTGGCCACCACCAGGTACCGGCCGGGGCCGACCTTCCGCACCCGGATACGCAGTTCCTCGTATTCCAGCACGGCTATCTCCTCCGCCCGGCGCGTTGGTAAGCCGCGGCCAGTGCGGCTATCAGCTTGTTGTGGTCCTCGGTCACCTTGGCAAGCAAATCGGTGAGTTCACGTTGTCCCGGTGCCTCCCGCACGCCGACTTTGAGCAGGTTGATCAGGTCCAACAGCTGCCGCTGCGCCCCGGCGACGTCACCGGAGTCGAGCAGTTTCGCCGCGCGATGGTGCAGCAGCACGCCGAGCGACGAGCGCGCCCGGATCAGGTGCGGGTTGAGCACGACCGCCCGGCCGAGATCGGCGATCGCCGTCGTCGTGTCGTCCATGCTCTTGTTGGCGGCGCGGATGCCCCGGTTGGCGAGGAGGTTCGCCAGTTGGCCGGCCACCCGGTCGCGGCGGTCGCCGTCCAGCACCGGCAGCACGGTCTCCAGCACCTGGATCGACTGCGGCAGCTTGTCCCGCCGGTTGAGCGTGTCCGACCGGCCCATCGCCAGTTCGGTCACCCGCTGTTGGACCTCGTCGCCGATGTCGATCCCGATCGCGGCGGTGACCGCGCGCCGCCAGTACTTGCCGACCTCGGTCAGGTCCGGTTCCGCGGACGTCAGCTCGGTCTGGGCGAGCGTGCACAGCGCGTCGACGGCCAGTTCGACGGCGTCGTCGGACAGCCGCTCCCGCCCGTCGTCCAGCGCCGCGTACGCCGGGTTGTCCCGATCGAACCGCGCGCAGCCGGGCTCGCACACCAAGGGGCGCAGGGGATCCGCCGACGCGGCTCGGGTCACGGTCCGGCAGTCCGCGCAGCGGAGGTCGGCCAGTTCGGCCAGTGCATCGGCCGGCCGGTCGGCGACAAGGTGGCAGTGCGCGAAGCCGAGGGCCGAGAAGCAGCGCACCAGTTGGTTCTTCGCGCCGACCAGCAGCGCCACCTGGCGGCGCACCTCCGGATGGGTGGACTCGGTCAGCTCGTCGAGGTTGCGTGCCATCTCGCCGACGGCCTGCACGGTGAACCGGCCGAACTCGCGGTGCAGGCCGAGTTCCGCCAGCCGCAGCGGCCCGCAGACCAGCGTGTCGTCGTCCTTCGTGCTGTCCGGTGCGTCGTCCCCGTTGGGCAGCGGGAATCCGCCGCCGCCGGCCAGCACCTCGGCGGCGGCCAGTTCACGCTGGAACAGCAGCGTCGGGTCGGCGCCGACGGGTCGGGAACCGTTGGTGGGCAACCGTTGCACGAGCAGGTCGCGCAGCCCGATGCGTAGCGGTTCGACCAGGTCCGCCTCGATGTCCACGCCGTAGCGCCGGCCGGCGTCGGCGAGCACGACCGCCCAGAACTCGTCGTCGTGCAGCACGGACACCCAGGTCGCGATGCACTGCGCCCAGTCGAGTTCCAGCTCGTAGCCGGCGGACAGCGAGTGCAGCCGGGCGAGCGCGAGCGTGTGCGTGAGCCTGCGGTCGCGCGGATTCCGTTGGGACGCCTCGGCAAGCAGCCGGATGCCGTCCGCGCGCCGGCCGCCGAGTATCTGGACCATGGCGTGCACGAGGCCGTCGAGTTCCGCGACACCGTCCACGGACAGCAGTTTGGCCGCCAGAGCCCACTTCTCCTCGGCGACGTCGCTGAAAGCCGCACGCCGCACCAACAGGGCCAGCTCCCTGCGCAGCCGCG
>DATBCR010000525.1:0-15126 GCA_036270375.1 Pseudonocardiaceae bacterium
AACCGGGTGTGCCGGGCGGACGGCATTCCCATACCGCCAAGGGAAGTCAGCGCTGTGTCCGATTCGGACGGTTCTGGCTCGGACGGAAGCGGCGGAACCGGCGAAGCCGTCATCGCCGCACCCTGACCCACCGACTTGCCAACACACCCGATCGACGGATATCCGGCCGCCACCAACGGATTCACGAGCACCTGGTGCTCGGCGACGTACTGATCGAACCGGGTGCGCCGGTATCCGCCGGGGCGCGCGGATTGTCCGAGGTGGCCGTGATCATCGACGCGGCGGCGCGGCTCGTCTCGGCGGTCGGCAGTGCCGAACGCACTCACGCCGTGGCGAGGGAAATGGCGATGCCGTCCAGGATGTCGTGTTCGCTGACCAACAGCTCCGTGACGCCCGCGCGCATCGCCAGTTCCTCGGCGATGGTTCGGACCACTATGGCGCCGCCGCCGATCACGTCGACGCGGCCAGGGTGCATGGGGCCGATCGCGGCTCGTTCGCGGTGTGTCATGGCCAGCAGGTCGGCTGTCGTGGTTCGGATCGCGTCGAGTGTCATCCGGGACAGGTGCAGGACGTCAGGGTCGTACGTCAGCAGTCCTTTGTGGACCGCTGACAGTGTGGTCACGGTGCCGGCCACGCCGATGAACGTCCGTGTCCGCTCCACCGGTACGGCCGCGAACGCCGCCGCAAGCACCGAACCGGCGACCTCGACCGCCGACGCGATCTCGGCCTCGGTCGGCGGGTCGGACGGCAGGCAGCGCTCGGTCAGCCGCACGCACCCGATGTCCACCGAACGAGCCGCAGTGACGTCCGCCTTCCGGCCGTCCCACGTGCCGAGCACCAGCTCCGTCGACCCGCCCCCGACGTCCGCCACCAGGAACGGGCCGTCCGACGGGTCCAGTTCGCCGACCGCCCCCGCGAACGACAGCCTTGCCTCCTCGTCGCCGGTGATCACCTCGGCCGGGGAACCGAGGACGCGCTCGGTCATCGTGAAGAAGTCGGCCCGGTTGCCGGCGTCGCGGGTCGCGGACGTGGCCACCATCCTGGCCCGCTCGACGCCCTTGCGCGCGCAGATCGCCCGGTAGTCCGCCAGTGCGGCCTCGGTCCTCGCCAGCGCCGCCGTGGACAGCAGACCGGTCGCGTCCACGCCCTCGCCCAGCCGCACCACCCGCATCTCGCGGTGCACGTCGCGCAGCCAGGACGTGCCGTCGTCGCGGATGGTGACGTCGGCGACCAGCAGGCGGATCGAGTTCGTCCCGCAGTCGATGGCGGCAACGCGGGCCATTCGATCTCCTCAACACACACGAAACCCCTGTACCAGGCCAACGGTAGCGGTCCAGGGGTTTCGTCGTGGGTTACGACGTGGGGGTGGTCGGCAGCGGTGTGGTGGTCGACGTCGCCCCATCCGGCTTGGGGGTCGGCGGGTGCGCGCAGAACGTCACCGGCGGGGTGGTCGTCGGGGTGGTGGTCGACGTCGGCGTCGTGGTGTCGGTCGCTGTCGGGCACGGCGTCGTGGTCGGCGGGGTGGTCGTGGTGGTCGTGGTCGACGTCGTGGTGGTGCCGGTGGTGCTGCCGGACGTCGGCGTGACGGTCGTCGTCGTGGTCGTGGTGCCCGTGGTGGTGGTGGTCGTCGTGATGGTGGTGGTGCCGGTCGTGGTGGTCGTCGTCGTTGTCGTGCCGGTTGGTACCGGACCGAGCGGGGCGACCGTGGTCTCCGGCAGCGTGGTCACGCCGTTGCGGTAGGCGTTCGCCCAGATCAGCACGATCTGTACGTAGCTGTCGGAATGGTTGTAGCTGAACACCGCCGCTGCCTGCTGCTGCGGGTCGGACAGGTCACGGCCGCCGTTGCACAGGTACTTGCCGGCCGCGATCGCCGAGTCGTACATGTTGTTCGGGTCGCCGCCGCCGCCGTACTGCAGCCACGTCGACGGCAGAAACTGCATCGGCCCGACGGCCCGCTGCCAGACCGGGTCACCTGTCCACCTGCCGCCGAGAATGGCCGGGATGGCCGCGAAACCGTGCCCGTTGAGCTCCGGCCCCAGGATCGGCCGCAACGTGTTGCCCTTGGCGTCCACCTCGCCGTTCTCGGCCTGCCCGGACTCGATCTTGCCGATGCCGGCCAACAGCCACCACGGCAGGTGACAGTTCGGCTCGGTCGCGCCGAGCACCTGCTGGGCGTGCAGATAGGCGTCCAGCACCACGCCGGGAATGCCGAGCGGCCCACGCGGCAGATTGGCCTGCGGCCCGGCGCCGGTCGCCAGCGCGGCCGGGTTGCCCGCGTCGTGCAGCAGTTGCGGGGACAGCGTCGCGTCGTGCGGGCTGGCGCCGGTGGCGCCGAGGTCCGACGGCACCTGCGGGAAGGCGCCCGCGTCGGCGGACGTATGCCCGACCGGCCCGAGCAGGGCGGCGTTCACCACGGTTTGCGCCCCGCCCGCGGACAGCGCCGCTGGTAGGGAGACGATGGCACTGGCAAGGATCGCCCAGTTCCTACGCCGTCGGCGGGCCCGTGGTGTCTTCCGCATCCGGACATTCCGTCTGCTGGTCGGTACCACCACGAAACCACCCTCCCCGGTGCTGCTCACTGTCACCTGGCCACCCAGCTTGCCCCTTCATCGATACGATGTCATGCGATTGTGCGGCTTCGTCCGCTACTGGCTACCTTCTGCTCACCCTGACGCCCTATTGCGCACAGCGAATTTCCCCATTGGGCATCGGCACCGAACTAATCGCTTCAACTGTTAACTCTGCGCAGATCAGGCATCGGTGACGGGTGCGGCACAAGGGGAACCAGCCGGCCACCACCGGGCCAGCAGCGCGAGCGTCTCGTCACCGAACGGGTTCACGCCCGGCCCGACGGCGAGGCTGTGCGCGAGCAACGCGTGCAGGCACTTGACCCGGTCCGGCATGCCGCCGGCGGTGAAGTCGGTGCCGAGCGGTGCCAGGGCGTCCCGGTCGGCCAGGTACGCCTCGTGGGCGCGCCGGTAGGCGACGGCGAGATCGGTGTCCACAGCGAGCCGTTCGGACATCTCCCGCATCACGCCGCCGGCCTCAAGCGTGCCGACGAGCGAGCACAGCTTCGGGCACGTGAGGTAGTACAACGTCGGAAACGGGCTGCCGTCCGGCAACCGGGGACTCGTCGTGACGACAGCTGGATGACCGCTCGGACAGCGCGCCACCACGGCCAGCAGGCCACGCGGCAGCCGACCGAGCTGAGCCGCCACGTCGAGCCGGTCCGCATCGGACAGGACGGCCATCAATGCTGTCCCACGATCGAGTTCCACAGCTTCGCATACCAGCTCGTCGCCGGCCCGCCGCCCGGCGACGTGGCGCCGCCCTGGCCGGTCGTCGGGGCGTTGCCGGGGAGCTGGACCACGTACGGCGTCTCCCCCGGCATCACGAAGTGCAGCCGGGTGCGTGCCTCGGCCTCCACCTGGGCCGGGTCGGACAGTTGAGCAGCCCGCTGCGCGAGCCGGCTTTCCTGCGCCCGCAACGCCTGCTGCTGCTGCAACTGTGAATCGAGGTCGCCCCGCTGCGACAGGTACGTGTGCAGCGGCACCGCGATGCTCAACGCCAACGCGCACACAACCAACGCCAACAGCGCCGCCCGACGCGTGGTCAGCCGCCCGAGTGCCCGACTGCCCCAGGACCGCTGGACCGGATGCCGAAGCCGAGGCGACCGACGCACCTCGACGACTGACTCGGACGACTCGGTATCGGACGACGGCTCGGCCGAGTCGAAGACCGGCCGCCGAACCCGGTCCGTCCGACGACTCGGCGAGCCGCCGGAGGGCTCCCCCCGGCGACGCCGCCGATCCCGGTCCGTCATCGCAAGCGCCTTGTCAGTGCCGATTCATCGTTCGCAAGCTCACACCATGCCAATTCTTCGCTCGCAAGCTCGCTCAGTCGTCCGTCGAGAACCGCGGGAACGCCAAGTCACCGGCGTACCGGGCGGCATCGCCGAGGGCTTCCTCGATCCGCAGCAACTGGTTGTACTTGGCCACGCGGTCGGTGCGGGCCGGGGCGCCGGACTTGATCTGACCGGCACCCGTCGCCACGACGAGGTCGGCGATGGTGGTGTCCTCGGTCTCACCGGACCGGTGGCTGATCATGCACCGGTAGCCGCAGGTGTGCGCGAGCGTGACCGCGTCCAGCGTCTCGGACAGCGTGCCGATCTGGTTGACCTTCACCAGCAGCGCGTTCGCCGCCCGGCGCGCGATGCCCTCCTCCAACCGTTCCGGGTTGGTGGCGAACAGGTCGTCGCCGACCAACTGGACACGCTCGCCGAGCTCAGTGGTGAGCTGCACCCAGCCGTCCCAGTCGTCCTCGGCGAGCGGGTCCTCGATGGAGACCATCGGGTAGGCGTCCACCAACTCCCGGTAGTACGCGGACATCTGCTCGGCGCTGCGCTTGGTGCCCTCGAACGTGTAGGCGCCGTCGGAGTAGAACTCGGTTGCCGCGACGTCCAACGCGAGCGCCACGTCCCGGCCGAGCTGGTAGCCGGCCTTGTCCACGGCCACCGCGATCAGGTCCAGCGCGTCCCGGTTGCTCGACAGGCTCGGCGCGAAACCGCCCTCGTCACCGAGACCGGTGGACAGGCCCTTGGACTTGAGCACCGACTTCAGCGCGTGGTACACCTCCGCGCCCCACCGCAGGGCCTCGCGGAAGCTCTCCGCGCCGATCGGCGCGATCATGAACTCCTGGATGTCCACGTCGGTGTCGGCGTGCGCGCCGCCGTTGAGGATGTTGAACATCGGCACCGGCAGCACGTGCGCGTTCGGCCCGCCGAGGTAGCGGAACAGTTCCAGGCCACTGGATTCGGCCGCCGCCTTGGCCACCGCCAGCGAGACGCCGAGGATGGCGTTCGCGCCGAGGCGGGACTTGTCGGGGGTGCCGTCGAGGTCGACCAGTTTCTGGTCCACGATCCGCTGGTCGACGGCTTCGGTGCCGGCCAGTTCCGGCCCGATCTCGTCGAGTACGGCGTTGACCGCCTTCTCGACGCCCTTGCCGCCGAACCGGCTCGTGTCGCCGTCGCGCAGCTCTACCGCCTCGTGTTCGCCGGTGGACGCGCCGGAGGGCACCGCTGCCCGTGCCAGCGTGCCGTCGTCCAGCGCGACCTCGACCTCAACGGTCGGATTGCCCCGGGAGTCCAGAATCTCCCGTGCGCCGACCTGTTCGATGACCGCCACCTGCGCTCCTCGTTCACGCTCGATTTTGTCGTGTCGGTGCCGAGCCTAGCGGGGTACGGACTCCGGCCGGCGGAGGCGCGGGCGGGATGTGCCCGGGCGGGCTCGATTCAGACACCACCATCCGGACGGCGGTCGAGGAACACCCCGGTGGCCAGTAGCGTTGTGCCGACCATGGCTGACGGCACATTCGAATCGTTCCGCCGGGCGGAGACGCTGCTCGCCCAGCGCCGGCCGCTGGACGCGCTACGCGAGTTGGCGGCCGTCGTCGAGGCGGCACCCGACGCGCCAAGCGTGCAACTGCTCGCTGGGCGCGCCTATCTGGGTTCCGCTCAGTTGGGTCGTGCGGAACGGGCATTCCTGCGGGTGCTGGAACTCGACCCGTCCGACCACTACGCGCATTTCGCGCTCGGCCGCACCCTGCAACGCCAGGGCCGGCTCAACGAGGCCAAGACACAGCTGCGGCTCGCGGTGGCGATGAATCCCCTGCCGGAGTACCAGGAGGCGCTCGGCGAGGTGAACGCCCGGCTCGCGGTGCTCGGTGCCGGCGACTAGTAGCGCTGCGCGTAGTGGGTTGGTGACTCGCCGAACATCGCGGTGAAGTCGCGGGTGAAGTGGGCCTGGTCGGCGTAGTCGAGGTCGGCCGCGAGGGTTGCCAAGTCGATGACCGCGCCGGCCGCCATTCGAGTCGTCACCTCGTGCGGGCGGTAGCGGCGGATCACCCATTTCGGCCCGATTCCGACGTATTCGGCGAACAATCGCTGCAATGTCCGGCGACGCGGCGACCAGTGCCACGGCGTTCGCGGTCCACTCGGCGGTCGGATCTGGTTCGGGCAGGCTGGCGCGCAGGAACCGTTACACGCCAGCCATGTCGACCGGATCCGGCACCGGCTCGGCGAAGACTTCGGGCGCCTGGATGGTTCGGTCCGTGATCGTCGAGACGGCTGGGGCAGGAACAGGCGGAGCAGCCCGGCCGGAACGCGACGCCGAAGATCCCGCTACGGCCCGGCCAGTTCCTTGTACACGTGTCCACTCGCGACACCGTGCACCTCTGCTGTACCAGATCGGAACGTGAGGTGCACCTGCGGGTACGGCACCACGAGCTGCCGGTACGGCGACTCGTAGTCCCACGACACGATCCAGAACTTGTCCACGTACCGCGCGAGATCCGATGGGGGACCAGGGAAGTCGTGCCGCTGGAAACGCGCCACGGTGACGGCATGTCCAACGCACCGCTGATCGCCCGCGCCGCCGCGCCGTGGGCGGACGTCATCCGCGACATCAAGCCCGACCAACTCGGCGCACCGACACCGTGCGCCGACTACGACGTACGAGGACTGCTGAACCACCTGTTGTACTGGGGTCCGTCGCTGGACGGCGCCGGCCGCAAGGAGTTCACGCCACCGCCCGGCACCCCCGAGCGCGAGACGGACCTGGTCGGCGACGACTGGGCCGAGCGCCTCTCCGCACACCTTGACCGGCTCGTCGCGTCGTGGAGTGAACCGGACGCGTGGCAGGGCATGACAAGGATGGGCGGCTCGACGGATTGGCCCGCGGCCACCATCGGCGGGATGGTGCTCGTCGAACTCGTCGTGCACGGCTGGGATCTGGCCCGCGCCGTCAGCCAGCGGCCGGCGTGGGACGACGACGTCACGGCCGCCACGTACCGCGAGCTGGCCGGCATGGTCGAGCAGGGCCGGGAGATGGGAGTGTTCGGCCCGGAGATCACGGTGCCGGCAGCTGCGTCCACAGTGGACCGAATGCTCGCGGTCAGTGGCCGGGACCCGAAGTGGGCGTGCTGACCGGCGTTGACGTGCTCGCCAACGACAGGCTCACCTTCGCGTAGGCGTCGGCGGCGCTGAACACCTCGCGGCCGTAGGCGGTGGAGTTGTTGTAGTGGTAGGCCGCCGCCCACCAGTCCTTCCCGACGGCCAGATCGCCGCCGTACGCGCAGAGATACTTCGCGGCGGTCAATGCGGCGTCGTCGATGTTCTGCGGATCCGCCGGTGTGCCGTCGCCGTTGGCGCGCTGGCCGAGGGTGTGCCACCGGGACGGCAGGAACTGCATCGGGCCGATCGCGTGGTCCCACACCGGATCGCCGTCCAGCCTGCCCTTGTCGGTGTCCGGGATCCGTTGCACGCCAGGCGATCCGTCCAGGGCCGGCCCGATGATCGGCCGGACCTCCGCGCCGTTCTGGCCGACATAGTCGCCGTCGTGCTGGCCGTGATCGGACTCGACCCGGCCGATGCCGGCCAGGGTGGCCCATGTCAGGTGACACCCCGGGGTCCGCTTCGCGGTGATCGCGGCCGCCTGGACGTACGCCTGGAGCACCCTGGTCGGGATGTCGGTGTGCCCGGACACCCGTGTCGTCCACGGGTCGGCCACACCCGGCACGACGGCCGGCGCGGGCCGAGGAGCGGTCGGGACGGCACCGCCGGGCGTGACGTCGAGGTACGGGATGGTGAACGGCGGCGGCAGCGGCGGACCGATCGTGACGGGAATCGTCGCCGTGCCCCTCAGCCAGAGCACGACCACGACGACGAGCGCGACGACCGGCAGCAGCACCGACAGTCCCAGCACCAGCCACGGCCACCGACGACGCCGACGGGGGGTCGGCGGCGTTGCCACCGACGCCGACGAATGCCCTGGCCCTGCCACACCGCGAGGCTACGGGGTCGGCCGGTACGCCCCCGGTGCGGCCACGCGCGCGACCCGCAGTTCGGTGAGGTACCGCTTGGTGATCCGGCCGCCGTACCGGCTGTCGATTAGCGCGCCGACAGCGCGCAGGAAACCGTCCCTTGCCAACGTCGGCAGCGCGAGCGTCGGGGAGTACGTGCGCAACAGGTCGAGGTACTCGGCGGTCCGGTAGTCGACGTTCCACTCGTGCCGGCGGAACACCGGCTGTTCGTACCGTTCGCCCAACGCCCGGTCGAACGGGATGGCGTCCGCCGGCTGCAGTAACTGGCCGGGCGGTGTGGTCGGGTCATATCGCCGGTAGCAGGCCTGCACGTCGACGAAGAACTGCTCGGTGCCGCCCGCGATGTGCTCGTTGCCCGCGACGGCCAGGAAACCACCGGGCCGCAACAGGTCGGCGACGCGGTCGTACCGGCTGGCCGGATCGAGCCAGTGGAACGCGGTGGCCGCGAACACCACGTCGAACGCGGGCTCGTCGGTGGTCCACCGGTCGAAGTCGGCTACTTCGATCCGTACGTAAGGGAAATCCGCCAGCCGGGCCGACGCGACCGCGGCCAACCGGGCACCCAGTTCGACGGCGAGCACGTGACAACCGCGCTGTGCCAACGGAAGCGTGGCATGGCCGGTCCCGCAGCCGATCTCAAGCACCCGGCAGTCCGGCCCGATGCCGGCCAACTCGGCGAGATCATCGAACATGACGGACGGATAACCCGGCCGGCTCCGGTCGTACAACGCCGCCACCCGGTCGAATCCGGCCCGCAGCAGGACCTGTCGGTCCCGGCTCACCGGGGCCAGAACTTCCGCCACGCGTGCGCATCCATCGCGAGCGGGTCCACCCCGGCATCCGCGGCCGCCGCCTCGGCGGCCCGCAGATCGGCCGCGAACCGAAGCCCCGCGGCCCGCAGCTCACCCTCTGGATCAAGCCCCGCCGATACCGCGGCAGCCGCGATGGCGAACAGCGCCGGCCCGACATCGTCGTTGCCCGGCAACAGATCCGCCGGCACACCGGCCCTGGTGGCGCGCTGCGTGAGCTTGGCCGCCAGGCTGACCGAGGGCTGACCGAGCGCCACACCGTCCACACTGGACTGTCGCTGCTTCTCGGCCTGCTTCAGCTCCTCCCACCGGTGCTGCTGTGTGACCGAGTCCCGAACCGAAGGGTCACCGCCCGCGAACACGTGTGGGTGCCGGCCGACCAGCTTGCCGACCAGATCGGCGGCCACGTCGTCCACACCGAACGGGTCGACGCCGTCCTCCTCCGCGATCCGGGCGTGGAACAGGACCTGCAGCAACACGTCGCCGAGTTCCTCGCGCAGCGCGGGGCGGTCGCCGTCCTCGATCGCCTCCAGCAGTTCGTAAGTCTCCTCGACCAGGTACCTGCGCAGCGATTCGTGGGTCTGCTCGGCATCCCACGGGCACCCACCCGGCGAGCGCAGCCGGTCCATCACGGCCACCGACGACAGTAGTTCGGCACCCGAGGGCGCGGGCGTACCGAGAACGGACGCCCCGGCCGCGAACAGCGCCGCAGCCGACGGTTCGGTCAGCTCAGCGGCGATCACCACCACAGGACGGCCACCGTCGAACAACTCCGGAGCCGTCGGAACCCCAAGCGCCGCAACCAGATCCGCCGGCAGGTCGGTACCGGCGTACACCTCGTCCGCGGCGCGGATCGCGCCAAGGGCGGCGGCCGGCAGCACCGCACCGAGCCGAACATCGATCAGGACGACGAGCGAACCGGACATCACGGCTTGGCGTGCGCGACCGGGTACTCCACCGCCGCGGTCTGGTCATTGCTGGCCGCGACGCTCATGTCGGCCAGGTTCCACGTGCCGTACCGGGGGCTGATCCGCACGCCGATGTCGGTGGCCTCCTGCTCGAGCAGGCTGACGCCGAGCGCGCGCAGGGTGGTCGGGTCGGACGCGGCCGCCGAACTCGACCCGCCGGCACCGAGATCACTGGCCAGGATGATGGCGACGATCCAGCCGCGACTGGCCTGCGCGTTCGGCTGGAACGCGACCACCGTGTTGACCGGCGCGCCGAACACCGGGCTGTCGTTCTCGCTCGACCCCTGCGCGCCCTGCTGCTGTTGGGCCTGCTGCTGCGCGATGGTCTGCAGGTACGAGGACGCCGTGAGCTGCGTCGCGGCCTGGCCACCGCCCTGACCGCCGCTGGCCGCCGTCGCCGCGGCCACCATCGCCTTCAGCGCACCGGGGTCGGCGGCAAGGCGCTGCGCGTCCTTCACCGCCGTCGGCCGGTCGTTCGCGGCCACGAACCCGAGTTTCACGTTCAACGTGTCGGCGTACTTGCGGGCGAGGCTGATCTCGATGAGAAAGTCCCGCACGCCGTCCCGCACGTTGGCCGGGGCGACGAGCAGCCCCGCCGCGACCTTGGCCGTCCCACCGGACTGGCTGATCAGCTGGTCCACCTGCTGGTCGCTGATGGTGAGCCCGTACCGGGTGGCGGCGGCCGCGGCAAGCACGTGCAGCACGTGCGCGGTCACCACCTGGCGTGACACCTGGTCCAGTTTGCCCTGTTGCTGGGCCTGTTGTGCGATGGTCTGGCTCGCCAGCAGGCCGTTCACCTCCTGCTGCACCTGGTCCACCGACAGCGTCGTGTTGCCGACGATGAGCGCGGCGTTGACCTGACTCGGCCCAGAGCCGCACGCGGCGAGCAGCAGCGCGGCAACGGCAAGAACCACAACGGCCGCGGCCGGGCGGCGAATGACGGTGGTCACAATGAACTACCCTCTCACAACCGCACCGACAGCCGGCGTCACACCCCGGTCACGGCCGCCCGCGAGCAGGTCGATCGGCGAGCTTGACCGTCAACTCGGCCGCCGGCACCGGATGCCCGTAGTACGGCCCGCAGCCGGCACGCGCACCGACCGAGCGCCACCATTCGATCTCGGCCGCGCTGCACAGGCCAGGCACTGCGACCGCCAACGCCGTGTCACCGAGCGTGCGCACCATCGCGCCCGTCGTCCTGACCAGCCGCGACTCCGGGTCCACGCCGGCCACCGACCGGACGAGCGGTTCGGCGAACTGCACCGCCGTGAGCGGCCACTCGTCCAGCAGCGCCAGTTCGAGCGGCCCCACGCCCGCCTCGCCGAGCAGCACCAGCACACCCATGGACGTGAGCACGCCGAGGTTGTCCCTTGTGTCGCCGTCCTCGGTCGCGAGCGCCGCCGTCGGGATGCCGAGGCACAGCAGATTAGGCCTGATATCAGCCTTCTCGATCGCCGTCCGGATCGTGCCGACCAGGTCCGGATCGGCGACCTGGCTCACCGTCAGCCCCACACCGATCGGTGGCGTGGCATCGCCGAACCGGTCGAACCACTCCCCCGCCTGCTGGCAGGTCGCGTCCACCAGCCACGCGGCCAACGGCACGGCGGCGCCCGTCATCTCCGCCAGTGCCAGGCATTCCGCGTGCCCGATCCGGCCGTGCTCCGGGTGGTCCCACGTCGCCCGCACGGACACGCCGACGAAGGCGCCGTCGACGAGCGAGTGCCACGGCTGCCACAACGTGGTCAGCTCACCGAACTCGAGGGCGCCCGACAGCGTGGCGGCCAGCGTCGCCCGTCTTCGGTCGAAGTCGTCTCGATGGTGGTCGAACTGGAACCACTGCCGCTTGCCGGTCGCCTGCGCACGACGAAGGCTGACATCGGCCCGCCGCAACAGTTCGAACGGATCGATCTCACCGACGACGCCGTGCGCCACACCGATGCTCGCGGACAGCCCGACGCCGCCACCGCCGATGTGCACCGGCTCGAACAGCTGCTCGTTGATCTCCGCGACCGTGGCGAGCACACCGGACGGGTCGCTGCCGGCCGAGTACAGCACCGCGAACTCGTCGCCGGTCAGCCGTGCCACCAGGGCCCGCTGCCCGGCGAACTGGTTCTCGAGCCTGCGGGCCACCACCTGCAGCAGCCGGTCGCCGTGGTCCGGCCCGAGGCCGTGGTTGATCGCGGCGAAACCGTCCAGGTCGAGGTGGTACAGCGTGACGTGGTCACCCGCGGCCGGCCCGGCCGGCTGCTCGGCGAGCTGCGATTGCAACTGGGACAACAGGTACTGCCGGTTGGGCAGGCCGGTGAGCACGTCGTGCAGCGCCTGGTAGCTGGTGAGGTCCTGCAGCAGGTGCAGGTCGCTGACGTTCTCCACCATGGTCAGGTGCAGCGTCGGCACGTCGTCGCTGTCGCGCAGCACGGACACCGCGAGATACACCCACACCAGCTGCCCGTCCGTCCGGACGAGACGTCTGCGGCGGCGCAACGGTTTGCTGCCGACGGTGCCCAGGTCGTGATAGTCGGCGCGCAGGTCTGCGGCCTCCTGGGAGTGGAAGAACTCCTCGATGCTGCGGCCGACGAGTTCCTCCGGCTGGCAGCCGAGAATGTCGGCCAGCGCGGGATTCGCCTGTGCCAGCCGGCCGTCCACGTCGCTGATCGCGATACCCACCGCGGCTCGCACGAACACCTCGCGGAACCACGCCTCGGTGCGCTTGAGCCTGCGTGCCGCCTCCACGTTCGCCCGTTGCAGCGCCTGTTTGACCTCCTCCTGCTGGTCGAACAGCCAGTCCCGCAGCCGGGCGGTGTAGCCGGCGCCGACCGCGGCCAGCATCTCGAACGCCCGCGCCGCCGGATCGGGCCGGCCGTCCGCCTCGGCCAGGTCCAGCAGGCCGGTGCCGAGCACACACAGGGTGGCCCGCAGGCTCTCCGCGTCGGTGAAGCTGGCGTCGATCAGCGCGGCACCGGTCCGCCGCGCCGCCAGCGTGGACATCGGGTCGGCGGCGAGGCCCGCCGCCATGGCGTGCACGTGCGTCTCGACCAGGTGCTCGAATTCGGGAAGTGGCAACGGGGTGAAGCCGGTCGGCGCCAGCGCCCGCAGCCATGCGGCGACCAACGCGGACCGGTCATGCGGCACGCGCCCCGACAGTCCGGACGATGTTGTGCTCATACTCCGTTGGCGTTCGAAAGTTGTGGGGCGGGGACCGGCGGGGTAACGGTGCGCCCCGTTACCGCTTGCGGCCGACCCCGGCCAGGATGCCCGCCCGGTTCGGATCGTCATCCGGGGCGAGCGGACCTTGTGGATGCCACAGCGGGGTCGGCACCACGCCCGGTTCGAGAATGTCGAAACCGGTGAACAGCTCGACGATCTCCTCCCGGCTGCGTGGATGGATCGGGTCCCTGCTGCCCTTCATCACCTCGACGATGCCGGCCATTTCGGCTGGCATCAGGTCACTGGTGAAGTGTGAGATCGCCAGCGCACTGCCGGGTGCGAGGGCGTCCCGGTAGCGGCGCACGATACCGACCGGATCCTTGTCCGGGAAGACGAAGTGGAACACGCCGACCATCAGTAGGCCGATCGGCTGGTCGAAATCGAGCATCCGGCGGGTCTCGGGTGCGTCGAGTACATCCGCCGGACGGGTCAGATCGGCCTGCACGATGGTTGCGCGTTCATTATCAATGAGAATGAGTTCGCTGTGCGCGACGGCGACGTCCTCGTAGTCCACGTACACCACGCGGGACTCCGGCGCGGCGTGCTGCGCGACCTCGTGCACGTTGCCGACGGTCGGAATGCCCGATCCGATGTCCAGGAACTGCCGGATGCCGTTTTCGACCATGAACAGCACGGCCCGGCGCAGGAACTCCCTGTTGAGCCGCGCGATGTTCTTCGCATTCGGTTGTGCCACCAGGAAACGGTTGGCCAGCGTGCGATCGGCATCGAAGTTGTGCCCACCGCCGAGTAGGTAGTCGTAGAGTCGTGCCGCACTCGGCATCGTGATGTCGACGTTTTTCGGCACCCAGTCCAGCGCTCCGGTCACCGCCCGCTCCCACACCTCTCGATGCATCGCATCCGGTCCCCCCAGGAGGTTAGTGGCTTGACCCGAACAACCACAGCTACATCCACTCGTTGGACCACCCATTCACCCTTTCGGAGTACGACTTACTGGACAGGTGGACCTATTGAACACAATCCGATGTGTCGGTGGTCTGGCCCAATTGATCCAAACCAATCATCGTAGTGGTTCGGAACTTTCCGGACACCGTTGCCCCGCAATGGTTTCAGGCGACCGGGGCGGGCACGGTCGCCAGCGATTCGAGCAGTTTCACCGCCCAGTCCAGCAGTTCACGATCGCGCAGCGGGGGTGCGCCGACACGGCCGCCAGCCGGCCCCTCGGTCGGCCGGGGCAGCGACACGGTGTTCGCGACCGGCTTGTAGAGCGCCTTCGGGTACAGCCGCTTGAGCCGGACCAGCTGCGAGTCGCGTAGCGGCAGCGGGGCGAACCGGACGTTGCTGCCCTGTGCGGCCACCTCGGTCACCCCGTGCGTCCGGCAGACCTGCCGGAACGCGGCCACCGCAAGCAGATTGTCCACCGGCGTCGGGGCGGTGCCGTAGCGGTCGACGAGTTCCTCGCGCACCGCGTCCAGCCCCGCCGTGTCCACGGCCGCCGCGATCTTGCGGTACGCCTCAAGCCGCAGCCGCTCCCCCGGCACGTAGTCGTGCGGGATGTGCGCGTCCACCGGCAGGTCGACCCGCACCTCGGCCAGTTCGTCGTCGGAGTCGGTGTCCGCGCCGGAGTGCCGGCGGAACGCGTCCACCGCCTCGCCGACCAGGCGTACGTACAGGTCGAAGCCGACGCCGGCGATGTGCCCGGACTGCTCGGCGCCCAGGATGTTGCCGGCACCCCGGATCTCCAGGTCCTTCATGGCAACGGCCATGCCGGCGCCCAGTTCGGTGTTCTGCGCGATGGTGGCCAGCCGGTCGTGCGCGGTCTCGGTCAGCGGCGCCTCCTGCGGGTACAGGAAGTAGGCGTAGCCGCGTTCCCGGCCCCGGCCGACCCGGCCGCGCAACTGGTGCAGCTGGGCCAGCCCGAGCAGGTCACCGCGCTCGACGACGAGGGTGTTCGCGTTCGAGATGTCCAGGCCGGTCTCCACGATCGTCGTGCACACCAGGACGTCGTGCTCACGGTCCCAGAAGCCCTGGATGATCTTCTCAAGCCGGTCCTCGTTCATCTGCCCGTGCGCGGTCACGATCGTGGCCTCCGGGACGAGTTCACGCAGCCTGCGGGCGGCCTTCTCGATCGAGGACACCCGGTTGTGCACGTAGAACACCTGGCCGTCGCGCAGCAGTTCACGGCGGATGGCGGCGGAGACCTGCTTGTCCTCGTAGCCGCCGACGTAGGTCAGGATCGGGTGCCGTTCCTCGGGCGGGGTGAGGATGGTGGACATCTCGCGGATGCCGGCCAGGCTCATCTCCAG
>DATBCR010000526.1:0-7391 GCA_036270375.1 Pseudonocardiaceae bacterium
GGAACCGGTATCGGCTCCCACACCACTGTTTCTTACGGCGTTGGTGTACTCGTGGTGCACGTGTCCGGGGTGGTCGTGTCCGTCCATGTGTCCGTCGACGGGTCCGTCCACGTTTGCGTTGTGGTAGTCGTGTCCGTCGGGGTGGTCGTATCCGTCGTCGGAATGACCGTGTCCGTCGTCGGGACGACTGTGTCCGTCGTCGGAGTGGCCGTGCCGGTCGGGATTACGGCGTCGCCCTGGTAGGCCAGTTGATTCGCCTTGGGCGTATTGCACACCGGTGCCGGCCGGTCGACATTCGGACAGTTCGCGGCCGTCGTCAGCTTCCGCTGGTCGGCGATCTGCTGCTGGACCAGTTGGGTCTGTAGGACGGCGTTGTTGTACGCGGTCTGGAAACCCTGGTACTCCTGCAAGCTCATCGCCCGCTGGTTGTACAGCGCCTGCGCCATCCGATAGTTGGCGGTGGCGATGCCCTGCAGGTCCTGGGTGTACGCCAGGTCGTCGATCAGCCGGTTCAGCTCAAGAGTGAGGTTGACGCAGTTCTGGTTGGCCGGCGCGGCCGCGGTGTTCTGGCACTTTGCCTGAGCGTACTTGGCGTCGTTCAGGGCGATGCCGGCAGCGTCCACCTTCGCCTGATCCGTGCGCAGTTCATATGCGGACGCGGCGTTCCGGCGGTACAGTTGCAGTGTTCGGTTGTAGTTGGCAAGTGCATTGTCGTACGTGTTCTGGGCCTGCTGGACCTGAATCGCCTGGGCCAGGCAGACGGTATTGTTGATCGGGACATTCGGGTAGGGTGTCGTCGGGCTGGGAATCGCGGCGGTGGCCGTTCCCATGATCAGCACGACTCCGACCAGTGCCCCAATGGTGGCGAGTATCAGGGCGAACAATTTTGGCTTCACGGTGACACGTTTCCCGTCGTATGGAGTGGCGCGGGACGGTGGATTGTCGATATCGCGCTCGCCAAATTCAAGCGCCGCGCCCGAGCCTAGTTCTCCTGTTTTGCGACGGACAAGTGTGCCCGACCCGAGTGCGGATATGACTTGCCAACCAACAGTGCAAACCGGAACAATTTCGCGCAGATTATTCCAACGCAGGACGGCCCGCCACAATGGCCACGTGGCTCAATTAATCATGCTGCGCGGGCCGGCTCCAGCCGCGAGTCGGGCCGTCAGCGGTCGGTTCGGGTGCGGGACTCGTCCGCTCGTGCGGTGTCCGTCAGCGCGCGGACCGCCTCCGCGACGGCCGCCCTCCGCGCTGTGCGGACCGCGTGGTCCAGTGGCCGCAACGCTTCCGCCCTGCGGCGGATCGCGCTCGCCGACACCGCGCCGCCCGGCTCGTCGCTCGTGGCCACGTGCAGGATGGCGGCCACCTCGTTCGCCCGTTGCAGCACCCGCAGCGCCCGACTGGGCATGCCGGGCGGCCATGGGGTTCTGGGCTGCCCCTCCACCACCGCCGAGATCTCCGCCCGCACCCCCGGCCGATGCCGGGCCACGTCCAGCTCCACCAGTGCCGTCGCCGCCGCCCGCATCGCGCCCGACAGCTCGTGTTCGGCCTCGCCGAGCGGGGTCGGGTCGGCGATCGGCGCGGGCGCCAGCCGGAAGGCCGTCCACCGCAGCACGCCGTCGGCCACACGTTCCGGCACCAGGCCGAGATCGGCGCTGTCGCCATGGGCGGCGGCCGCGTCCGGACTCGCGGTCAGCACAGCCGCCTCACCCGCGTGCAGCGCCGCCGCCGCGAACGCGGCGTTCCCGCGCAGGCCGCGCAGGTCACCGGCGACCGGCAGCACCAACTCGCCCCCGGTGCTGCCGAGTCTGCGTGCCGCGGCGAGCAGCAGCGCGGGCGAGGCACCGTGCCGGAGTGCGGGCAGACCCAGCAGCTCCGCGGTGCTCTCGTCGTGTGCGGTCACCTCGTGTGACTCGAACCAGGACTGGAGGGCGTCGAGGACGTCGTCGGCCGCGGCGGCGCCGTGCAGCCACGCCGACGTCCAAACCACCATCGTGGCGCTCGGACAGGACACGGTGCGTGAGCGTACGAGGTGATTTCCGAGCGCGTGCAGGGACCCCGTCAAAACCACGAATTCGGCCCCGAAACGAGACCGGACGCACCTTGTTCGCGCAGAGCGAAACACCCGGAAACAACCGCGCCCGCCGCCGAAACCCGCCCAGCTCAACGGCCACAGTCGGGCGCGGCTGACGTAGCGTGGCCGCTGGCTACCCCCGCTGTCAACCGATTTTCCCGCCACCGCACTGGAGCCGCTCCACATCGACCACGGCCACGGATGGACGTAGCGTCGAACTGTGACCCCACCCGCCACACCGCTGAACCTGCCAACCACCGCCGGCCAACTGCGGGCCGCCGGTTGCCAGCCGCGCGGCGTCAAGACCGAGATCCGCGAGAACCTGCTGGCACTGCTCAGCTCCGGCGGCAACCCGTGGCCGGGCATCGTCGGCTTCGACCGGACCGTGCTGCCGCAGCTGGAGCGCGCGCTGCTGGCCGGCCACGACGTGGTGCTGCTCGGCGAGCGCGGCCAGGGCAAGACCCGCCTGCTGCGTACCATCGTCGGCCTGCTCGACGAGTGGACACCCGTCATCGCGGGCGCGGAACTCGGTGAGCACCCGCTCGACCCGATCAGCCCCACCGGCCGCCGGCTGGCCGAGGAACTCGGCGACGACCTGCCCGTGGCCTGGCGGCACCGATCCGAGCGCTACGCCGAAAAGCTCGCCACCCCGGACACCTCCGTCGGCGACCTGATCGGCGACGTCGACCCGGTGAAGGTGGCCGAGGGCCGCAGCCTCGGCGACCCTGAGACCATCCACTTCGGACTCGTGCCCCGCGCGCACCGCGGCATCGTCGCCGTCAACGAACTTCCCGACCTGGCCGAACGCATCCAGGTCGCGCTCCTCAACGTGATGGAGGAGCGCGACATCCAGGTCCGCGGCTACACCCTCCGACTGCCACTCGATGTGCTGCTCGTGGCCACCGCCAACCCCGAGGACTACACCAACCGCGGCCGCATCATCACCCCCCTCAAGGACCGCTTCGGCGCCGAGATCCGCACCCACTACCCGCTCGGCGTGCCGGCCGAGGTGGCCCTGGTCAAGCAGGAGGCCGACCTGGTCGCGGAGGTGGGCGACCCGCTGATCGAGGTGCTCGCCCGGTTCGTCCGCCAGCTACGCGAGTCACCCGCGATCGACCAGCGCTCCGGGGTGTCCGCACGGTTCGCCGTCGCCGCCGCCGAGACGCTGGCCGCCGCCGCGCTGCGCCGTTCCGCGCTGACCGGGGAGAGCCCGGCCGTCGCCCGGCCGGTGGACCTGGAGTCGGTGCCGGCGGTGCTGCGCGGCAAGCTGGAGTTCGAGTCCGGCGAAGAGGGCCGCGAACAGGAGCACCTGACGCACCTGCTGCGCCGCTCGTTCGCGGAGACCGCGCGCGTCCTGCTCGGCGGCCTGGATCTGCGCCCGCTCGCCGAGTCGGTGTCCGACGGCCACCTGGTCACCACCGGCGAACGCGTGCCCGGCAAGGACGTGCTGGCCGCGCTGCCCGAACTGCCGGTGCTGCACGAGGTGGCCGCCAGGCTCGGTGTCGCGGCGACCGAACCGCCGGCCCGGATCGCGGCCGCCGTCGAGTTCGCGCTGGAGGCGCTGTACCTGGCCCGCCAGGTTGCCAAGGACACCGACGACGGCATCGCCGTGTACGGCCCGTGAGGAGTACCGCGTGACCGTCCCGGATCGCTACGCCTACGGCCCGTACCACGACGGGCCGGACCCGCTCGCGCCGCCGCTGGACCTGCGCGAGGCCCTTGACGAGATCGGCCGCGAGGTGATGGAGGGCGGCTCGCCCCGCTCCGCGCTGGAGGAACTGCTGCGGCGCGGCATGCGTGGCACCAGCGGACTCGACGAGCTGACCCGCAGGCTCTGGCAGCGCCGCGCCGAGATCACCCGCCGCCACCGGCTGGACGGCACCCTGCAACGGGTCCGTGAACTCCTCGACGAGGCACTGACCGCCGAGCGCGCCGCGCTGTTCCCCGATCCGTCCGACGACGCCCGCTTCGCCGAGGCCCGGCTGGACGCCCTGCCCCCCGGTACGGCGGCCGCTGTCAACGAGCTGGCCGAGTACGACTGGCGTTCCGAGCAGGGCAGGCAGAACTACCAGGAGATCCGCGACCTGCTCGGCCAGGAACTGCTGGAGTCGCGCTTCCAGGGCATGCGCCAGGCCCTGCGGAACACCAGCCCGGAGGACGTCGAACAGGTCCGGCAGATGATGTCGGACCTCAACGACCTGCTCGCGGCACACGCCCGCGCCGAGGACACCAGGCAGCAGTTCAACGACTTCATGGCCGACCACGGCCAGTTCTTCCCGGAGAACCCGCGCAACACCGACGAACTGATCGACGCACTGGCGGCTCGCGCGGCCGCGGCCCAACGGATGATGAACTCGATGTCCGCGCAGCAGCGGGCCGAGCTGTCCGAGCTGATCAACCAGGCGTTCGGCGATCCCCGGCTGGCCGCGCAGGTGGCGGCACTCGACGCGAACCTGCGGGCGCTGCGGCCCGGTGAGGACTGGGAGTCCGGCCAGCGGTTCCGAGGCAAGGACCCGCTCGGCCTCGGCGAGGGCGCGCAGGCCATGCAGGACCTTGCCGAGCTGGACGCGTTGGCCGAACAGCTTGGTCAGTCCTACCCGGGTGCCCGGATGGAGGACATCGACCTGGAGGCGCTGGCCCGCCAGCTCGGCGACGACGCACGGGTGGACGCGGCCAGGCTGGCCGAACTGGAGCGGGAACTGCGAAGGCAAGGTCTGTTCGAGCGGGCCGCGGACGGGTCACTTCGGTTGTCGCCCAAGGCTTTGCGCCGGCTCGGCGAGACCGCGCTCCGTGACGTGATCGGGCAGCTCCGCTCACGGCGTGGCGAACGGGACACCGCGCTGGCCGGCGCGGCCGGGGAGCCGACCGGGTCGTCGCGGGCGTGGCGGTTCGGCGACAGCGAGCCGTGGGAGGTGTCGCGGACGGTGCGCAACGCCGTGCTGCGCGCCGCTTCCGTCGGCAGTCGCCGGGTCACGCTGGACGTGGCGGACGTCGAGGTGGTGGAGACCGAGCGGCGGTCGCGGGCGGCGGTCGCGCTGTGCGTCGACACGTCGTGGTCGATGGTGCAGGACGGCAGGTGGCTGCCGATGAAGCGCACCGCGCTGGCGCTGCACCAGCTCATCGGTACCCGGTTCCGTTCGGATGCGCTGGAAGTGATCACGTTCGGCCGACATGCGTCCACTGTGGACATCGGCGGGCTGACCGCGCTGGAGGGCGCGTGGGAGCAAGGAACGAACCTGCACCACGCCCTACTACTGGCCGGCCGGCACCTGCGCCGGCATCCGGACGCGGTGCCGGTGGTGCTGGTGGTCACCGACGGCGAGCCGACCGCACACCTGGAACCGGACGGCGAGGCGCGGTTCAACTGGCCGCCGATGCCGCGCACCCTGGCCGTGACCATGGCGCAGGTGGACGCGCTGGCCAAACTCGGCGCGTCGGTCACCGTGTTCATGCTCGGCGAGGACCCCCGGCTGGCCGCGTTCGTGGACCTGGTGGCGCGGCGCAGCGGTGGCAAGGTGGTCGCACCGGACCTGGACGGCCTCGGCGCGGCCGTGGTGAGCGACTACCTGCGCGGGCGACGGCAGCGGTAGCTGTGTCGCGGCGTGGTTCCGTTGTGGGACAGGGCCCTTGCCCCACAACGGTTTCCGCTACGCCGGCCGCAGGCTCAACCGTCGGCCGGCCAGGTCGACGTTCTCGATCTGGACCGAGATCGCCGATCCGGTCTCCGGTTCCGCTTCCGTCGACCACGCCGCGCGGGGCAGCAGGCCGTGGATGCCGTCGGCCACTTCAACGAAGGCACCGAACGGAAGCACGTCGACGACACGTCCGGTCAGGACGCCGCCGTCCGCGTGCTCGACCAGAAAGCGTTGCCACACCGGCAAAGTAACTGGCTCATGTGCGCGAGACATCGCGATGATCACCTCCTCTCCGCCGCGAGTTCCGCCAAGATGCGGTATCGCGGGGCGGCGGCGGGCCACGGGCCCGCTCGGTGATCACGCCACAGCCGGGTACCTCGTCTGCTCATGGCACGTGGCCGACCCGGCAGTCATGACGCCACCTTAGCAGCGCGGGAAGTCATGCGGGAACAAGAAATTCGGCGGTCCGTCGGGCGTCCTCGGTGATCCGGCCGACATCGGTGCGGGTGAGGCGGCCGTCCCGTTTCACGATCCGTCCGGCGACGAGAACGGTGTCGACGTCGCCGGGGTGAGCGTTGACGACGACGGTGCCGATCGGGTCGCGGTGACCGCCGAGTGTGTTGAGCCCGTTGGTGTTCAGCAGGATCAGGTCGGCTTGCTTGCCCGGCCGTAACGAGCCGATCCGATCGGCGAGGCCCATCGCGGTGGCGCCGTCGATGGTGGCCATGCGCAGCACGTCCGCCGGTGTGATCGCGCTCGTGGCTTCGCTCAGTTGGCTGCTCAGCAGGGTCGCGCGCATCAGGCTGAACATGTCGCCGGCCGCCGATGTGACGACGTCGACCCCGAGACCGGTGACGACGCCGGCCGCACGGAGTCGGTTCACGACGGGTGCCCCGTGGCCCATCTGCGCCTCGACGGCTGGTGCGATCGCCATGGCGCCGCCGGTGTCCGCGATCAGGGCCAGTTCCGGGTTTGCGAGGCTGTTGCCGTGAACGTAGAGGATGCCTTTTCGGAGGAGATTGTGCTTGCGTAGCAAGATGATCGGCTCGTTGGTCATCGGGCCGACGCCGATGTGCAGTACGAGCGGGAGGCCTAGGTCGTCGGCTACTCGCCAGTCGCGCAGGACGGTGTCCAACGGTCCGTAGGCCGGGCCGCCAGCAGCCAGTGCCATCGTGACCAGGTCGGCGTCGGCGAAATGTGTGTCGCGGACCCGGCGCAGTTCGGTGGCCCAGCGTTCGTCCGGCACCGGGTCGGCGTAAACCGGTGCGCCGTAGCCGAACACCGCGCGGACGCCGGATTCGCGCAGCCCACGAACGGCCGCGTCGGTGTGTTCCGGGCTGTACTGGATGTGCGAGTAATCCTGGACGGTGGTGATGCCGGCGTCAAGGCATTCGAGCGCACCGGCGAGGGTGGCGATGTGGACGTCGGCCGGGCGGAAGCGTGGCGCCAGTTCGCCGTTGACCAGGTTCATATAGCCGGTGAGGTCGACGGTGGTCGTGATGCCGTGCAGCGGCGCCTCCCAGAGGTGGCGGTGGGCGTCCACGAAGCCGGGCAACACGATCCGCCCGGTGGCGTCGATGACGTCCGCACCGTCCGCCGCGAGCCCCGGACCGACGGCGACGATGCGCCCGGTCTCGACGAGCACGTCGGTGTTCCGGTGGACGACGGGCACCGGCTCGGTG
>DATBCR010000527.1:0-9577 GCA_036270375.1 Pseudonocardiaceae bacterium
CCGACCTCGTTGAACGCCACCGTATCGAACTGCTCTACGGCATCCCGGAGTTGACCGACTTGATCGGCCCGGCGCCGCGGCAGTTGGCGTCCACCGGGCCGTTCGAACAGCGAACCCGGTTCTACGGTACGCAGATGATCCGGTGTATGAACCAGGGCATCGTGACATTTTTCAAGACCTACGCCCAGCGACTCGCCGATTCCAAGCCCGAGCCACTCCACCTGATCTTCGAAGACATCCATGCCGCCGAGGCGACCACTCAGGAGCTCGTTGCGCTTCTCCTGCGCAGATGCCGCCCAGATGTCGTGCGAGTCGTCGTGTCGGGCAACGGCGGCGAGTTGTCCGCCGAGCTGACCGGCGCGCTCCGGCAGTTCGCCGATGTCGTCCAGGTCCCGGCCGAGGAGCCATGTGCGGACAGCCGCAGCGAGGCGGACCTGGCGTGGGCATACGTGGCATCGGACGGCACCAGTGATGACCCGGCCGAGATCGCCGCGTACCAGGCCGCCGACCACGGAGCCATACGTGAACTGCACGACCGGCGCGCGGACGAGCTGATGCCGGACGCGAGTTGGGGCGTCAAGATCGGCGCGATTCCCTATCACCTCGAACGGGGCACGGACCCGCGTGGACGGGGGCGCGCGGCGCTGCTGGACGCGTTCCGGTTCTGCGCCGAGGTCGGGTTCTCGGCCACCGTGGTCGACCTCGGCCGGCGCGGCCGCATGGTCACCGATCCGATCGCCAATGCGACCGAATTCCGGCTGTTCACCTCGTTCGCGGCCAACGCGCTGGTGCCGCTCGGCCGACTCGACGAATCGCTCGACCTTTACATGGACCTACGCAGGCGTTCCACCGACCCCAAGGCGCACATGGTCACCAGCTACGGAATCGCCATGCTGTACACGCGATTCTTCACGCCTCGGGACCACGCGGCCGCGCTCGCCTGGGAGAACAATGCGGCGGCGATCGCCAGTCTCCTTCCCGATGAGAAGGAACGCTCGGTACAGCAGGTCTTCCACAACAACGCCCTGTCACTCATCGAGATGCACCGGGGCAATCTCGAACATGGACTTGAACTCCTCGGCAACGGCATCGCGCTGCTCGACCGCCAGTTGGATCCGGACGAATGGGTGGTGCACCGATCCCAACTGCTGTACAACCGGACACGCCTGTTGGCCGCGCTCGGTCGACACGACGAGGCATACGCCGGCTTCTCGACCCTGATCGAAATGGATCCGTATTACACAGATTACTTGTGCGAACGCGCCAAGGTGTCGCGCAAACGCGGCGATCTCGTTGCCGCATTGGCCGACTACGATCGCGCCGTCGGCATGGCGCCGCCGTTCCCCGAACTGCACTACAATCGCGGCACCGCGCGCCTGGAAACCGGTGATGTCGATGGCGCGCTCGCCGACTTCGACTACGTGTTGGAGATGGAGCCGGACGACGTCCCCACCCGCCTCCGGCGGGGCGAGCTGTTGCTGGACCTCCGAGAACTGGCCGCAGCCGAGGCCGAAGCCGCGGCCGGTCTGCTACTGCGACCGGACGACCCGGCGCTACTGTGCCTGCACGGCACGATCGCGCTGGAGAACGGGGACCTCGCAACAGCCAAGAATCAGTTGGACGCGGCGCTGGCCGCCGATCCGGACTATCCAGCGGCGTTGGTCAATCGGGCGGTGGTGTCCTTTGTGTCGGAACAACCCAGTGCGGCAGTGGACGATCTGTCAAAGGCGCTGCACCTGACCGGCCCGGATCCGGACATGCTCCTGAACCGAGGCATTGCCTATATGGCCGCTGGCTTACCTGGGCCGGCCCTGCGGGACTTCGACGTGGCGATGACATTGCCGGATGGTGACACGGCCGAACTCGATCTCCAGCGGAGCCAATGCCTGACATTGTTGGCAAGGGCGTAGCCATGTCGGTGCCAACAGAGTGTTTCAAGGACACGCTCGCCATTGTCGCCACAGCCGTGTCGGTGGTCGGGACCGTCGATGGCAACGGCATTCCCTGGACCGTGACGATCGGATCATTGTGCGCGCTCTCGCTCGACCCACCGCTGGTGTTGTTCTGTCTGGCCCGTGCGACTGGTTCACACGCCGTCTTCTGCTCTGCCAAGCGATTCGCGGTGACCGTCCTCACCGAGGACCAGGCCGATGTGGCCCGACAGTGCGCGGGCCCGGCCATGGCTCGTTCTTCCGTGCCACTGGCATTCGTGGACGGGCTGCCGGTGGTGTCCGCCGCGGCCGCACACCTGTTCTGTTCGACACACCAACGGATACCTGGTGGAGACCACACCATCATCATCGGGGAGGTCCAACGCACGGCCGTGCACCACGGCAGCCCGCTGATCTATCACCAACGCACCTTCCGCGGTCTCAGAACAGCGGCGACCGTGTCACGCGATGCCCAGCGCCTTGGCACGCAGCACGGTGTTCAGCCGGTCTGATGTGCCCAGCTTTCGGTACAGTCGCTCCTGGTGCTTGGTCACCGTGCGTGGCGACAGGCCGAGCCGGCGGCTGATCACGGCCGCGCTCAGCCCCGTGCAGAGCAGGTCGAGCACCTCGCTTTCGCGTGGCGTGAGCCGGACCTGGTGGGTCGCCGCGGCCAGCAATTGCGTGATCACCGCATGTGGCTCGCACAATGGCCGAACCATTCGGCGCAGCGTCTCCATCTGGAGCGTGTCCAGGGCCGCGCCGCGTGACTTGATGAGCGAGGCGAGTCGTACCGCGGGCGAGTCCGGTGCCGCTCCCCATCGCCACATACCGCCGTGGAACGCGAGCTCACCCATGTCGAGGCCGATCAGCACGAGCGAACGAATCAGGACCCGGTCACCTTGCGACGAGGACCACAGTAGCCGCAACGTGTCCTGGTCGACCGGCCCGCCGACGACGTGGGCAATATACCTGTCGGCCTGCCGACGATCATTTATCGGAACCGTTGCTTGTTGATTTGGCATGGCATCCCCCGCGCGGGTCGACTATTTCAGCGACATTTCCGGTCACACACTGGCCGTCCGGCCCACGGACGGCATCGGCACGCGCTACCCAGAATTTCTGCTCGCGGACCTACTCGGCACGACGGTGTCGGACGGCCGGGGAGAGCACGGCGTGGCTGTTGCCGTACGCGCGGATGATGCGGTCGGCGGGGCGGGTGTCTTCCGGTCCCGTAGCGACCGAAAAAATATGGGTGCGATGTACCCATGTGGCAGTGCCACACCACTGCGACCGTGTCCCCCTGTGGAAACAACACGGTCCGAGGGGGGTCCGACATCCCGGTTCGCTGCGCACTGGTGGGCGTGCGGACTGGCCCTGCACGAGCGGACAACGGAATCCAGACCGCCGAGCGGTTCGGACACGGTCGGTGCCGACCGGTTCACCGCCCGACTGGCGGACGCCGGACTCGACGAGCACACGCTGGCCGAACTGTTGGCGGAATCGGCCGAGGCACTCGCCGCCCGCACCACCCGCCCGGCGTGGGCGGAACTGATCGAAGCGGTGGTCGACGCGGCGCCGGTCGAACCAGCCGTCGACGTCGACGAGATCAGCGCGGCAACGGGAGTGCTGACGCTCGCGCCGGTGCTGCGGCCGCTGGTGACCGCTGCCGTGGACCGGTTGGCGGCAGCCATCGAGATCGACGCCGAGATCGATCTGCCCGCCGTGTACGCGGGGTTCGCCGACCAGCTCAGCGGCCAGTTGTGTGTGCTCGCGGCACGCACCCTGGTACTGGAGACGAATCTCGCGCGGGCGAGCGGCCGGCTCGCCGGCGCGGATGGGCGGGCACGGTTCGCGGACTTTCTGCGCACGACGGCCGGCGGCAATGGCCTGGCGTCGTTGTTCGGCACGTATCCGGTGCTGGCCCGCATGCTGGGCATCTGCTGCGCCCAGGCGGTGACCGCGCACCAGGAGATCCTGGCCCGACTCGTCGCGGACCGGGCCGACATCACGGCCATGCTGTGCGGCGGCCGCGATCCCGGCCCGCTCGTCGCCGTCAGCGCCGGGAGTGGCGACCGGCACCGCGGGGGTCGTTCGATCGCGCTGCTGCGGTTCGCCAACGGCACCCAGGTGGTGTACAAACCGCGCTCGCTGACGTCGCACGCCCACTTCAACGAGCTCATCGGCTGGCTCAACCGCGCCGTCCCCTGGTTCGACCTGCGAACGGTCGACATGGTGGTACGGAACGGTTACGGCTGGCAGGAGTTCATCGCACACACCCCGTGCGCGGACGTCAGCGGCATAGAACGGTTCTACCTGCGCGAAGGCGCGCTGTTGGCGCTGTTCTACGCGCTCGACGGCACCGACATCCACCACGAGAACGTGATCGCCTGCGGTGACCAGCCGGTGTTCGTGGACGTCGAGACGCTGTTCCATCCCGCGTACGCGACCGCAACGTTCACCGGTGCCAATCCCGCGACCCACGCGCTGCTGTCTTCGGTGTACCGCACCACACTGCTGCCCACGATGACCGTCGGCGAGCACGGTGTCCTTGACATCTCCGGCGTCGGCGGCGACCGGGACCGGCCCTATCCGGCCGACGTCGTCGGCTGGGCGGACGCCGGCACGGACCGGATGCGCATGGTCCGTGGTCCGGTGGACTTCGCCGGCAGCATGAACCGACCGCACACGGGTGGCGTCGACGCGGATCCGGGTGAGTACCTCCGGTCGATGATGGCCGGATTCCGCGCCGCGTACGACGCCATCGTCGCCGGACGGGCGGACCTCGTCGGTCCGGGTGGACGGCTCGAGTCGTGCGCCGACGACGAGATACGCATCGTCGTCCGGCCCACCCTCACCTACGCCGCGCTGCTGTCCGAATCGACCGAGCCGGACGTGCTGCGCGACGGCATGGACCGGGACCTGTTGTTCGACGCGCTTTCCGTCGCCCCGGCCGACGACCTGCTGCGGACGGTGACGCCGTACGAGATCGGCGACCTGTGGGCCGGCGACATCCCGGTGTTCCACAGCCGGCCGGGCTCGCGCGACATCCGCACGTCCGGCGGCGATGTCCTGCCGGACCTGCTGGGCGCCACCGGTATCGACGCGGTCGCCGCGAAGATCACCAGAATGGACGCGGCCGACCGTGGCGACCAGGAGTGGTTGATCAAGGCGACGCTGGCGTGTCGGCTGCCGCCGCTCGACCATGCCAGTGGTCCAGCGCAGACCGGGCCCGGCACCGCGTCCGTGCCCGATCGGGATCGGCTGCTGTCGTCCGCCTGTGCTGTCGCCGACGAGATCGTGGCGTACGTGAAGCGCGACGGGGACCGGGTGAACTGGCTGACCATGGAGCAGGTCGACGGCCGCCAGTGGCTGGTGTTGCCGATGGGTGCCGGACTGGCCAATGGATACAGCGGTGTCGCGCTGTTCCTGGCGCAACTCGGCGCGGCGACCGGGATCGCGCGCTACACCGATCTCGCCCGCAGGACGATTCGGCCGCTGCCGGAACTGATCCGCGCCGTCGGCGCGGATCCGGATGTCGCGCGGGCGATCGGTTGCGGCGGATTCCTCGGCTGGGGCGGAATCTGCTATGCACTCGCCCGCATGGCAACGCTGCTCGACGATCCCGTCCTTTCCGAATGGCTGGCGGTTGCGGTGCCATTGATCGACAGCTCCGACAACGGCATACAGCACGATCTCGCCACGGGTCGAGCCGGGGGTTTGGCCGCCATGCTCGCCGTGCGGGCGGAAACCGGCATGGCGGCCGCCGATGTCCTCGCGCTGACGTTCGCCGAACGACTGGTGACACAGCTGACCGCACAACAACGGGACCGGTCCACCGGCACGGCGGCGAAAACACCGGGTGACCACCTGCCGACCCGAGGCTTTCTCTGGGGTCCTACCGGAATTGGCTGGGTCCTGGCGCGATTCGCGGCATCGGACGGCGACCGGTACGCCGAGTTCGGCCGAATGGCTGAATTCGCTCTCGAACTCGACCTCGATATCGAGCCGGACAGCCCACATTCGCTCGACGACGACCCAGACTACAGCTGGTGTTCCGGACTGTCCGGCCGGTTGCTGGCCATGGTCTCCGATCGCCACCGGCGGACGGACCGGTGGACATCGCGGGCCACCACCTACCTCGACACCATCGCACACCACCGTGCGTCCTCGGACATGTCGCTGTGTCACGGCGAACTCGGCGTCCTGGAGTCGCTGGCGGTGCTGGGCTCGCGCGGCGACGACCGAGCGGCGGCCGCCGCCGAGCGCGGTGCCGCGTTTCTGCTGGGGGCCATCGACGAGTTCGGCGCCCGGTGCGGGACACCAGGAGAAATCTCCTGTGCCGGGCTGCTCTCCGGGCTGGCGGGCATCGGCTACGGGCTGCTCCGGTTGGCGATGCCGACTGAGGTGCCGTCGATCTTGCTGCTCGAACCATCGGTCAACCACGAACGAACTTCGTAGTCAAGAATCGATCTATCGATGACGGGATCACTCAGATGGGCGACGAAATGAGCAACACGACAGCATCTGCATACAACGGCATTCGGACCAGCGACGACGACCACACGGACGATAACGCAAGACCGGCCGACATCCCCATCCCTTCCTCGGTCCGGGTCGGCGCACGGATAAACGCACTATTGGGCATCGTAACGGTCACCGCACTCAGCGCGGGCGCGTTGATCGATTTCGGCCTCATGATGACCACGACGTCCAGCACCACCGCCGCGTAGCGACTGGACCAGGGCCGAATTCGAGGAACTATTGGCGGTGTCCGGCCGTGTCGCTCCTAAGATCCGGCCATGAGGATTCGCACCCCACTCCTCGTCGGGCGCGACGAGGAGTTGTGCGTCGTCACCGATGCATTGGGTGACACCCACGACGGTCGCGGAAAAGGGATCTTCGTGGTCGGCGAACCGGGTGTCGGAAAATCACGCCTTGCGGCGGAGGCGGCCAGTCGCGCGCTGGTCGCCGGCATGGTGGTACTGCGGGGACGCAGCAGCACGGTCGGCCCGATGATGCCGTTCCGACCGTTCGCCGAGGCGGTGCTGTCCGGGATGCGACACCGGAACATGCTGTCCGACCGCGATCTCGGGCCGTACGGGCCGGTGTTGCGGCAGTTCATGCCGGACCGCGGCGCGCGGCCCGTGCTGGCCGGCGGTGTGTCCCTCGTGGTGCTGGCGGAGGCGGTACTGCATCTGATGGCGGTCGTCGGCCGGGACCGCGGCTGCCTGCTGATCCTCGAAGACCTGCACGACGCGGACATCGAGACCCTCGGCGTGCTGGACTACCTGACCGACCACCTGGCGCAGGGGTCCAGCGTGCTGCTGGTCACCAGCCGCGACGAACCGTGCACCGCGTTGGACATCTGCCGGTCGGCGGCGCACCGGCAGATGGGTGACCTGGTCGAGCTCGACCGGCTCGACTACGTCGAGATGTCCCTGCTGGTCGCGTCGTGCCTCGAGGTCGCCGTCGGCGAACTGCCGCCCGCGCTGTTGAGCCAACTCTGGGCGAAGACCCTCGGCAACCCGTTCATGGTCGAGGAACTGTTGAACGGCATGCTCGGCGGCCGCCAGCTGGCGTTGAACGCCCCCGCGTGGCACGAGGCGGCCGGGCAGATGATGATCCCGGCCACCATCGTCAAGGCGATCACGCACCGCACCGACCGGCTCGGCGCCCACGGCCGGGAACTGCTGTCGGCGGCGGCGGTGTTGGGCAGCCGCTTTCCGTTGTCCGTCGCCCAGAAGGTCACCGGACTGGACGACCACACGCTGCTCACCGAGCTGCACGCCTGCGTCACGGCGCAGATGATCAGCGCGGACGAGCGCGGGCCGGACTGGTACGCCTTCCAGCACCCGCTGATCGCGGACGCGCTCCTGACCACGATGACCCCCGTCGAACGGGCCACGTTCTCCCGGCGGGCCGCCGAGGCCATCGAGCTGACCCACCCCGAACTGCCCGGCGAGTGGTGCCAGCTGTCCGCGTCGTTGCGACTGGCCGCCGGTGACCTGCCCGCCGCCGCCCGGCTGTTCGCCGAGGCGGGCCGGCGTGCGCTTGCGGAGTCCGCGGCCGGCTCGGCGATCGCGTTGCTCGAGCAGGCCGACGGCCTGCTCGAGCGGCAGGGCGACCAGGCCGGCCGGGTCGAGCTGCTGGAGACGCTGTTGTACGCGCTCGCCGAAGCCGGCCTGTTCACCCGCGCCTTCCAGCTCGCCACCACACTGGAAGCCGGCGGTTTCGGCCTCGACGCCGGTCGCCGGGTGGCCATCCACGTCCGGCTGGCCTGGGTGGCGCACGTCGCAGGGCGACACGACGACTGCGCGGCCCAGGTGGCCGAGGCACGCATCGCACTCGGCGACGACGTGCGCGAGGAACTCAGCGCACCGGTCGACGCGATCGCGGCGTATCTCGCCCTCGAACTGCCCGGCCACGACCGGCTCGACAAGGCGGAGCGACTCGCCAGGTGCGCGATCGGACCGGCGGAACGCATCCCGCTCCCGGTGATCGCGTGCCAGGCCTGGTATGCGATCGGCCTCATCGTCCGTGGCAGCGACATCGGCGAGGCGGACGCGGCACTGCGTCGCTGCCAGTTGCTCGCCGAGGAACACCACCTGCCGATCTGGCGGCTCTACGGGGTCGGCGGCCGTGCCGTCAGCGCGTGGCTGGCCGAGGGCACCGCCGACAGCCTGCGGTGGGCGCAGCAGGAGGCACAGCGGGTCGGTGCGGTCGCCGTCGCGCTGAACATGGAGGGAATGCTGGCCCTGCACACGGTGCTGACCGGCGACATCGAGGACGCCACCACGCGGATCGACACCTGTCTCGACAGTGTGCGGCGGTTCGGCCTGCTGGCCATGGAGCGCTACCTGCTGATGACCCGTGCGGTCGCGGCGGCGCACCAGGGCAGGCGGGCGTCGATGGACGAGGCGCTGGCCGAGTTCGACCTGCGGGGCGGCCAGAACTGCCGCGAGCTGACCCTGTCACTGGGGCTGGGCAAGGTGTTCTGCGCGCTGCTCGAGGAGAACGCCGATCGGGCCGGCCATGAACTTGACGAGGTGGTCGCGTTGGAGGACGCGAACCCGGTCACGTTCCACCTGTCCGGCCGCAACGGGCTGTACTGGTTGCTACGGGCCCTTTCCGGGCAGCTGAACCTGCGCACGCTGCGGCAGCGCGCCGCCGGCGGAGCCCATCATATGCGCTGGAACCGCCACTTCGTCGAACTCGCCAACGCGGTCCTGCTCGGCAGGGAAGGACAACCGGACCAGGCCGAGGCGATGATGGCACGGGCGCAGCAGTCGGCGACGCCGTACGTCATGGCGCGACATCTCGGCCTGCGGCTCGTCGCGAACCATGCCCTCGCGGACGGTTGGGGCAGCCCGACCCTCTGGCTGCGCGACGCGGAAGAGTACTTCTACCAGACAAAGGTCACAGCGGTGACCGGCGCGTGCCGCGCGTTGTTGCGGCAAGCGGGCGAGGCCGCGCCGCAGCGCCGCGACGGCACCGGCCGTGTCCCCGCCGAACTGCGCGCCAGGGGCGTGACACTGCGGGAGTTCGAAGTCCTGGAACTGCTCATACAGCGACTCGGGAACAGGGACATCGCCACCCGCCTGCACATCTCGGCCCGTACCGCGGAGAAGCACGTCGCCAGCCTGCTG
>DATBCR010000528.1:0-1672 GCA_036270375.1 Pseudonocardiaceae bacterium
CCGGGGATTCTGGCGGACCTGCGGGCAAGGGGGCTGGCCACTGTGACGGCAACCGAGCTGCTGCGATGAAGGCCACCGTCGCGATCGTGCTGCTCGCGGCCGTCATGGCGGGCTGTTCGGCCGGTTCACCCGCGCCGGCCGCCATTCCGACGCCGACTCCGATTCCGTCGGTGGTCCCGACCACGCCGACCGTGGACGGCCTGCCTGGTATGCCGTCCGTGACCGATCCGCACAACGTGTACGCGGACGCGGGCACAGGCAAGCTGTCCGCGGTCGTCCTCGCGGCCAAGCCCCTCGTCTACGTCCCGCACAACAGTTCCGGCGACGTGTGGGTGATCGATCCGGCCACGTTCAAGGTCATCGCGAAATACCCGGGCGGCAAGGAGTTGCAGCACGTCGTCCCGTCGTACGACATGCGCACCCTGTATGCGACGGACGACGTCGGCAACCACCTCATCCCGTTCGACCCGACGACCGGGCTGCCCGGCACACAGATTCCGGTCCTCGACCCGTACAACCTGTACTTCACGCCGGACGGCCGCTACGGGATCTCGGTCGCCGAGGCACACCGCGAACTGGTCTGGTACGACCCGCACACCTGGCAGCAACAGGACATCACGCCGACACCGGACTGTATGGGCATCGACCACGCCGACTTCTCGCCGGACGGCCGCACCGCGGTGTTCACGTGCGAGTTCGCCGGCCGGGTCGCGGTGGTGGACGTGTTGTCGCACAAGGTGTTGCGGATGATCGACATGCCGACCCGCGATGTCCACATGGGACCGCAGGACATCAAGCTCGCGCCCGACGGTTCGGTGTACTACATCGCCGACAGCGACGCCAACGGTGTCTGGGTCCTCGACGGCGCGGCCACGAAGGTGCTCCGGTTCATCGCCACCGGCATGGGCGCCCACGGCCTGTACCTGTCCCGAGATGCCACGAAGTTGTACGTGACGAACAGGATGGAAGGCAGCGTCAGTGTCCTGAACGCCTACACCGGCGCCATCGAGACGAAGTGGGCGATCCAGGGCGGCGGCAGCCCGGACATGGGCAACGTCACGGCGGACGGCACGCAACTGTGGGTGTCCGGCCGCTACAACGGCGTCGTCTACGTGCTGTCGACGAAGGACGGCTCGCTGCTCGCGAAGATCCCGGTCGGCACCGGCCCGCACGGCCTGTGCGTGTGGCCACAGCCGGGCCGCTATTCGTTGGGGCACACCGGCATCACCCGTTGAGCGCGATGGTTCAGCGGCAGGACACGTGGATCGGCCCGGCGATCACGCCTTGCCACGGGGTGGGGTCGGCACCGGTGTTGTCCAGCGTCACGTCGACCCGGCCGCTGGTGATCCGGTATGTCCCCAACGGATGCCAGGTGCCCTTGTAGTCGGCCTGGACGACCGTGACCGGTCGGGGAGCGCCGCCGCCGCTGATCGTGTAATGGGCCGTGCCACCGGAATGGCCGGACGGGGGTGGCGGGTAGTACGCCGACACCATGCATTCCGTCGGGCCGGCGATCGAGGTGGTGAATGTCCAGCCGAACCGGATCAGTCGGCCCGCGCTGCCGTCCAGATAGGGCGTCCACCAGATCTGGTTCGCGCACGGTGCGCCGTCCCACGGTATCGGTTGGCTGCTGCGCCAACCGGTTGTGCGGGGGTCGCCCTTCGGGTCAAGG
>DATBCR010000529.1:0-4891 GCA_036270375.1 Pseudonocardiaceae bacterium
CATCGCCGCGTACCGCTCGGCCAACGGCAGGCGATCCCCGAACACGCGGGCTGCCTCCGGCGGGGCGGGCGCGCCAGCCACACTCATCCGTCACGTCCATTCGTTGTTTCACGTGAAACTGTCGATTCGCGAAGCCGGGAAGTCCATTGTCCGCGATTGCCGAACGAGGAACGCGGCCGGGTCCGGGCACAAAAAACGCGGCCCGTTTCACGTGAAACAGGCCGCGCTCTCCGTCCCGCGGTATTGCCACTCAGGCGCCGTTGGGCTTAACGGCTCCGCCGTTCTGGCTTACTCCTTGCTGAACACCACCACGCGGCGGCGGGGCTCCTCGCCCTCGCTCTCGCTGTGCGCGCCCGGCACGGTCGCCACCGCGTCGTGCACGACCTTGCGCTCGAACGGCGTCATCGCGTGCAGCTTGATGTGCTCACCGGACCGCACCGCCTGCTCGGCCGTGGACCGGCCAAGCTCCCGCAGTTCCGCCCGACGCGCCGCCCGCCAGCCGCTGATGTCCAGCATCAGCCGGCTGCGCGCACCGGTCTCCTGCTGCACGGCAAGCCGGGTCAGTTCCTGCAACGCCTCCAGGATCGACCCGCGCGGGCCGACCAGCTTCTCCAGATCCTCACCGCCGTCGATGCTCACCACCGCGCGGCCGGCGTCGACATCCAGATCGATGTCGCCGTCGTAGTCGAGCAGGTCGAGCAGGCGCTCCAGGTAATCCCCGGCAATGTCCCCCTCGTGCACCAACTGGTCCTCCGAGGACGACCTCGGCGACTGCACCTCCGGCTGTTCGGTCACTTCGGCATCGGGCGCCTTGTCGGTCTCCTGCAACGTCTCCGACACGTCTTCTCCTCTCCAGGACCGGCCGTGCTCAGCCGCGCTTCCGATCCTGCTTCTTTCGCCGGGAACGGTCTGAGATCAGACCGGGAATCTCGGTGGAGTCGCCCGTGCCGTTGGCGCGTCGGGCGTTGTTCCTCGCCGTGTTGGCCGTGGTGTTGTTCGCAGCCGTGTTGTTCGCGGCCGTGCTCGACCCGGCGTTGTTCTTCGCCGGAGTCGGCTTCTTCGCGGCCGGGTTGGGCACGGACGGCTTGACCGCACGCCGTGGGTCACGGGCCGACTTGGCGTCCTGCGGTCGCCGGGCGTTCGCCGGCTTCCCGTTGCGCGTCGGCCGCGCGTCCTCAACCGGCTTGGCATCCTCAACCGACTCGACCGGCTCGACCGGAACCGCGTCCTCGACCACAGCGGCATCCACTTTGGCCTGGTTCGCCGGGCGCTTGCGCGCGTTGACCGGCTTCTGGCCGACCTTCGGCGCCAGCGCCTGCCGGGTCTCCGCCACCTGTGCCTTCTGCGCCAGCTCCTCCTTGTCCATCTTCTTGAACACGAAGTGTTGCTGCGCCAGCGTCCAGCCGTTGTTGCTCAGCCAGTACAGCAGCAGGCCGACCGGGAAGCCGCCACCGAACACCAGCACGCCGAGCGGGAAGATGTAGAGCGTCAGCTTGTTCATCATCGCGGTCTGGCCGGTGGTCGGCGTGCCCATCGCGGCCTGCCGCTGCACGGACAGCCGGGCGGTGAAGTGGGTCGCGACACTCGCCGCGATCATCAGCGGGATGGCGACCGGCGCGACACCCCAGTGCCAGCCCGGCGTGCCGCCGAGCGAGCCGATGCCGAGCACGGCGTCACCGAGGTGCGCGCCGAACAGCTTGGCGTTGAGGTAGGAGTGCACATCGCCGACCTTGAAGAAGTAGACCTCCGTCGTGCCTTCCCGGAACGACCGAAGCACGTGGTTCAGGCCGATGAACACCGGGATCTGCAGCAGCATCGGCAGGCAGCCGCCGAGCGGGTTGACGCCGTGCTCCTTCTGGAGCTTCTGCATCTCCTGCGCCTGGCGCTGCCGGTCGTTGGCGTACTTCTTCTGGATCTTCTTCATCTCCGGCGCGAAGGCCTGCATCTTGCGCATCGACCGGATCTGGTGCACCGCCGGCTTGAGCAGGACCAGCCGCAGGGTGAAGACCAGCATGATGATCGACAGGGCCCAGCCGACGAAGTTGGACGGACCCAGAACGAACCCGAACACCTTGTGCCAACACCACAAGATGAACGAAACGGTGTAGTAGATGAAGCCGAAATTCACGGTACTACTCCTCGGCAGGGGTCTGGTGGACTCGATCCCGATGTAGGACCGCGTGGTGCCCTGGATCATGTTGTCGTTCGTCGAGCCGGTGGCGGCGCGGCGGCACCGGGTCCAGCCCGCCCGGATGCCACGGCCCGCACTTCAGCAGCCTGCGGACCGTCAGCCAGGTCCCGCGCAGCGCGCCGTGCACGGTCAGCGCCTGCACCGCGTACGCGCTGCAGCTCGGGTAGAACCGGCAACTCGGCGGGAGGAACGGCGAGATCCACCGCCGGTACACGTTGACTCCGAACACCAGCGGCCGAGCCACCGGACCGGGCCGCACCGACGTCGTGTCGGGGCCAGGCTTCGGGTCGTGGCCGAGTTCCGCGCTAGTCACACCACATCGCCACTCAGCTTCAGTCGGCGCAGTGCCCCGTCCAGATCCGCCCCGAGTTCACTGCTGGACGCCCCGGCCGATGCCGGCAACGCTCGGATCACCAACGAGCAGTGGACGGGCAAAGTTCCGATCCGGTCCGCGACCAGGTGCCGCAGCCGGCGGCTGACCCTGTGCCGAGCCACCGAATTACCGACCGCCTTACTCACGACGAAACCCACCCGCGCGGTCCGTTGTCCCGCGGGGGTGGGTTCAGTTCCAGTGCCGCCGGACGTGTCCCGCTCGGTCATCAGGGCATGGACAACCAGCCGGGGCCGCCCCACACGACGTCCCCGGCGGACCACCGTCCCGAACTCGTGGCTGCTGGTGAGCCGGGCCGCCGCGGGGAGCACGGCTTGCGGTGATCAGGCCGACAGTTCGGCGCGGCCCTTGGCCCGACGGGCGGCCAGGATCGCCCGGCCTGCGCGGGTGCGCATGCGCAGCCGGAACCCGTGGGTCTTGGCGCGACGGCGGTTGTTGGGCTGGAAGGTGCGCTTGCCCTTGCTCACGGTCGGTCTCCAGGCTTCTCACTACACAACGGGGTCGATCAGGTCTTGTGTGTCCCCCGCAGACCAGATGCCCCTCGGGCGGAGTGCACGCCAAAGGCACCCGCCGCAAACGGGAGACACTTCGAGGGTACGCACCATCGACCGGCCTCACCAAATCGGGGGTACCCGGCCCTGTCGTTCGGCGATCCGCCGTCCGCCTGGCGATACTTGCCCGGACGAAGTCTTGTGGCAAGCCGCCACGCTTGTTAGCGTGCCCCTTCTGTTGTGGCCGAGGGGGGACCTAGCTACGGCCGGAGCGCCGGAACGTTGAACCCGCGGGGGGTTCGATGGTGACTGCCGTACATTCGTGCACAGTTGTGGACAACCCTGTGGACACCTCGACGCTCGGTGCGCACGTCACCCGACGAGACGAGACAAGTCTCCATGGCGGTGTACGTGCGGGTACCACCAACGCAGTGCTGATGAGGGGAGGGGAACCCGCAGTTGTCCGACCACCAGACCAACCTCGGCCTCGTGTGGGAGCAGGTCGTCCAGGAGCTGTCGGACGGCACGCTGTCGCCGCAGCAGCGCGCGTGGATGCGGGTGACCCGCCCGATCGGCCTGCTCGACGGCACCGCGCTGCTCGCCGCGCCGAGTGACTTCGCCAAGGAAGCCATCGAGCGTGCGCTGCGGGCGCCGATCACCGACGCGCTGTCCCGCAGGCTCGGCCGGGCCGTGTCGCTCGCCGTGAAGGTCGACGCGGCGGTGCCGGTCGCCAAACACGTTGCCGCGCAGCCGGTCATCGTGCCGGTCGACCTGCCGGACGGCGTCGAGCCGATCATGCTCAACGACACGCCGGACACGAACGGCGATTCGACCTCCGACGAGGTGGACGAGGAGGGCGACGCGCTCGCCACCGTGCACGAGATCTGGCCGACGTTCGCCGGCGGCTCGACCCCGGTCACCCAGCCGTTCACCGCACCGGCCAAACCGCAGACATCACAGACCCGGCTGAACGAGAAGTACACGTTCGACACGTTCGTGATCGGCTCGTCCAACCGCTTCGCGCACGCCGCCGCGGTCGCCGTGGCCGAGGCGCCGGCCCGCGCGTACAACCCGCTGTTCATCTGGGGCGAGTCCGGGCTCGGCAAGACGCACCTGCTGCACGCGGTCGGGCACTACGCGCAGCGGCTGTTCCCCGGCATGCGCGTGCGGTACGTGTCGACAGAGGAGTTCACCAACGACTTCATCAACTCCCTGCGGGACGACAGGAAGGTGGCGTTCCAGCGCCGCTACCGCGATGTCGACGTGCTGCTCGTGGACGACATCCAGTTCTTGGAGGGCAAGGAAGGTACTCAGGAGGAGTTCTTCCACACCTTCAACACGCTGCACAACGCGAACAAGCAGATCGTGGTGTCCTCCGACCGCCCGCCGAAGGGCCTCGGCACGCTGGAGGACCGGCTGCGCACCCGGTTCGAGTGGGGCCTGATCACCGACATCCAGCCGCCCGAGCTGGAGACCCGGATCGCGATTCTGCGCAAGAAGGCCGCGCAGGACCGGTTGAACGTGCCGGCCGAGGTGCTGGAGTTCATCGCCGACCGGATCGAGCGCAACATCCGGGAGTTGGAGGGTGCGCTGATCCGGGTCACCGCGTTCGCGTCGCTCAACCGGCAGCCGGTGGACGTGCAACTGGCCGAGATCGTGTTGCGCGACCTCATACCGGACTCGCAGGCGCCGGAGATCACCGCGTCCACGATCATGGTGGTCACCACCGAGTTCTTCGGGGTGAGCATTGATGACCTGTGCGGGCCGGGCAAGACCAAGGCGCTGGCCCAGGCGCGGCAGATCTCCATGTATCTGTGT
>DATBCR010000530.1:0-10921 GCA_036270375.1 Pseudonocardiaceae bacterium
GGCATGATCACCCGTACCCGGCCGGCACCGAGAGCCGCGGTGGCGGCATCCACTTTGACTACCGCCGCAAGGGTTGCGCCTCTCCCCACCCGGGTCAGGACGGCCGGTTACCCATGACCGACAGCACTGACGTGAATCTAGGCAATGCCGTGGCGGGAGCGGATGTCCCGCAGGTACGCGAGATTGTCGCGGGTCCGCTCCTTGAGCGGCAGGACGGTGGAAAAGTCCTCGACCGTGACCCAGCCGTCGTAGCCGTATGCGTCGAGTGCCTTGAAGTAGCTCTCGATGTCGGCCTGACCGTCGCGCAGGGTGGCCCAGTCGGCGGCCCAACTGGTCGAGCCGCCGGCCGCACGCCCGGTCGGCCGCCATGCCACGTTCTTGACGTGGATGTGTGCCAGGTAGGGGCCGAGCATCTGGAATGCGGCGAGTGGATCCTCCTGGCCTTCGATCACCAGGTTGCCGATGTCGTGGATGACGCCGACGTGTGCCGGGTCCAGCCCGTCGACCAGTCGGATGGCGGCCGATGCGGACGCGACGATGGTCCGGTGGTGCAGTTCCACGAGCGCCGTCACGCCGTGCCGTGCCGCTTCGCCTGCGGCCCACTCCAGGTCTCGGCGGGTGGCGTCGAACAAGTCGCGGTAGTTGCCCGAGCCGATCGCGGGCATGATCACCCGTACCCGGCCGGCACCGAGAGCCGCGGTGGCGGCCAGCAACCGTGCGACGTTCGGCCGGTCGGCGCTGGGCACGTACCCGCCGATGCCGGAGAATTCCAGACCCGCGTCGCGGGTGATCCGCGCGATCTCCGGCAGGCTGGCCGCCAGCCCGGTCAGCGGCCAGGTGGCCCGGTTTCCGGTCCAGAAGCCAGGTACCGGCGCGTCGACCTGGTCAGTGACCCGCCATTCGATGCCGTCCCAGCCCTGCCCGGCGAGGATGGTCGCCACCTCGGCCGGCGTCCATTCCGGCGTCGAGGCGGTGAAGACCGAGAACTTCATTGTGTGCCCCCGCAATCGTTGATGCCGACGGCGATGTCGTCGTAGGTGCCGGCGACCACGTCGTCCACGGCGACGGGCCGGTGCAGTGTCGCGGACAGGTACACGGCTCGGACGGTGGCCAGCGCGATCAGACCGTCGGCGACGGTGACCATGGCCGGGCGATGCCCCTCGATCGCCGCGACAATGTCCCGATACTGGCGCAGGTGCCCGACGACGAAGGCGTCCGGGGGTTTGGGATCGCCGTGCCGCTCGCCAACCGGTACCACCTCGGCGGCTTGGTTGGCCGGCTCCGTCGGCTCGTCGTCGCCGTTCGGCGCGGCATGGAAGTACTCCAGTTGATCGTCGTGGATTACCGCGGAGCCGCGCGAACCGTGTACCTGCAACCGCACGGCGAGCCCGGGGTACGCGGCTGTGGTGGCGTGCAGCAATCCGACCGCGCCGGAGGCGAACCGGACCGTCGCCGTGGCCATGTCCTCCACCTCGATGCCGGTGTGTGCGTACCGGCCGGCCTGCGCGTACACCTCGATGGGCCGACCGAGCAGCCACAGCATCAGGTCGACGGTGTGCACGCCCTGGTTCGCCATGGCACCACCACCATCCAGCCGCCAGGTACCCCGCCAGCCGGCCGAGTCGTAGTATGCCTGGCTGCGCCACCAGGCCACCGAGCCCACCGCTGAGCCGATCGGGCCGAACCGGCCGGCGGCGATCGCTTCGGCCACCGCCACGCTGGCCGGGTCGAACCGGTGCTGGCTGATCACCGAGGCCACCAGCCCGCGCGTCTGGGCGTCGACGGCGAGCGCGGCCAGCCTGCGGGCCGGCGGCATCGCCACTTCCAGCGGCTTCTCGATCACCACGTGCTTGTCGGCGGCAAGGGCGAGTTCGGTGTCCTGAGCGTGCAGACCGCTCGGGGTACAGATGGCGACCAGATCGAACCCGCCGCCGTCGATGGCCTCCGTGAGCGTGGCGTAGTGGCCGGGCTCGATGCCGGTGTCGTCGGCGATCTGGCGAGCCAATTCCCGACGTGCCTCGGTAATCGGGTCGATCACCGAGGTGACCCGCAGGTCCGGGTGGCGACCGATCGCAGCGGCGTGGTTGCGGCCGATGATGCCGCAGCCGACGATGGCGACACCGATCATGCGGTCCGAACTCCGATCGAGTTGGTGAGTGCGGCGAACGTCCGTGCGGCACGGCCGAAAGCGCTGGGTCCGGAGAAGCCGCCGAGGTCGTGCGCCCGGGCCAGATGTGGCTCCAGTGAGGCGAAGCCGGCGTATCCGTCGTCCCGCAGCGCGGTCAGCGTCGCCAGCAGTTCACCGTCGCCATTGCCCGCGGATACCACCGTGCCGGTCGCCGCCACAGCGTCCTTGACCTGTAGGTACTCCAGGTAAGGTCGGAGCAGCGCATAGCCGTCGGTGAACGGCCGTACGCCGACCTGGACGAAGTTGGCGCTGTCCCACGCCAGCCGCAGGGCGGGCGACCCTACCGACACCACAATGTCCAGGACGCGCTCCGGCACGTCCCCGTAAATGGCATTTTCGTTTTCGTGTAGCAGGATCAGCCGCTCCTGCTCGGCCAGATCGGCGAAGACACGCATCCGCCGCAGTACGTCGTTCCGGATCGCGTCGACGGGGACGCCATCGGGGCGGTAGAACGAGAATATCCGGATATAGCTGGTGTTCAGCCGGTGCGCGACGGTGACGGCCCTGCGCAACCGAGCCAGTTCGGCGTCCGGGTCGCTGAAGACGTCCACCTTACCGATGGGCGATGCGACGGCCGAGACCGCCATCTCCCGCTCGTCGATCAGCTTGGCCAGTTGGTCGATCTGCTCATCGGTCATGTCCACGACGTTGGTGCCCCAGGCACTGCGGACTTCGATATGTTGGGCGCCAAGGGCTTGCAGCACGCTGAGTTGAATGATCGGGTCAGGATCGATCTCGTCGCCGAAGCCGCTGAGGGTCCATGTCGTCATTTGACTCCTCCGGCGCTCAGACCGCTCACCAGGTGTCGCTGGAATATCAGGTAAAGGACCGTCACCGGCAGAGCGCAGACTATCGACGCGGCCATCAGTTGCCCGTACGGCGGGATGGCGCCGCCCTCCCGCGCGATGCCGAACAGCTGCAGCGAAACCGCCACCGTACGGGTCTGCTGGTCGGTCATGACCGATGCGAACAGGACGTCGTTCCAGCCGAGCAGGAAGGCGAAGATACTCGAAACGATCAGCCCCGGCCGGCTCAGTGGCAGCACGATCCGGGTCAGGATGCGCCAGGACGACGCGCCGTCGATCCGGGCCGCTTCGTCAAGCTCCACCGGCAGCCCGCGCAGATAGGTCACCATCACCCAGGTGCAGAACGGCAGCGCGAACGTCAGGTATGTGATGAACAGTGCCGTCCGGGTACCGACGAGCTGGACGCCGAGCACCGTGCTGATGCTGGCGAAAAGCACGAACACGGGCACCAGCAGCAGCGTGCCGGGAACGCTCTGCAACGCGAGCAGACCGCGCAGGATGGTCCGCCGGCCGAAGAACGTGAACCGCACCAACACGTATGCGCTGGCGACCGCGACCAGCGAGCTGACCACCGCGACCGCACCGGACACCAGCAGGCTGTTCACCAGCCCAGTGCCAAGCTCCACTGTGGACCAGATCTGGAGGTAGTTGCCAGGATTGAAGCTGCTGGGCCAGAAGTCGCCAACGACGACCGACAGGTCCGAGTTCACCGATGCGAGCAGCATGTACAGCACCGGAGCGAGCACCACCACCAGCAGCACCACGATGATCGACGCCTGTAGCCAGCGCGGCAGGAGACGGCCGGCGGCCGGCTCGCGGTGTCGGACCATGGGCGCGGTCATCGAAGTCGGTCCTCAGCCACGGTGAGCCGCACCGCGCGCAGGTAGACCGCGAGCGGGACAGCGATGAGCAGCAACGAGACTACAGCCATCGCCGCGCTGAGCCCGAATGCGGAGTTCTGGAAGCTCTCCGTGTAGGTCAGCACCGGCAGCACGGCCACGTCGCGCGGGCTGGGTACGCCGAACAGCACGAACGGCAGCGTGAAACTGTTGACGTTGTGCAGAAAGGCGATGACCAAGCCGAGCGACACCGGGCCGCGCAGGCGCGGCAGGACGACATAGCGCAGCTTCGCCCGCCAGTCGGCACCGTCCAATGTGGCCGCCTCGTACAGAACCGGGTCGACCGACTGCAGGCCGGCCAGGGTCAGGAGGTAGAGCAGCGGCCAGGAACTCCAGATCTGCACCAGTACCAGCGCCCAGAACGACATCGGCCCGTTGAGCCACAGCCCGCCATACACGCCGACATGCTTGAGCAGGCCGTTGGCGATGCCGCCCGGCTGCAGGATGATCCGCCAGATGGTGCCGACCACGAACGCGGGCAGCACATACGGGATCAGCAGGACCGACCGGACCAGCCCTCGGCCGTGGAACCGGTTCTGCGTCGCCAGCCCGGCGGCCACCCCGATCGGCAGGGTGACCACGGTGACGATGACCGCGTACTCGACGCTGATCGCGACCGAGTGCAGCAGTCCCTCGTCCTTGACGGCGTCAAAGTAGTTGCGCAGCGCGATGAACGGTGCCCGCACCCATTCCCGGAAGGTGTACAGATTCAGATCGATCAGCGAGATGTAGACCGCGATCAGCAACGGGATCACGATCACCAGCGCGGTGAGCAGGCCGCCTGGGAGCAATAACCACAACGGCCGCTGGCGGTCCGCGATACGACGGCGGCGGCCGGCGCGACCAGCCGTGGGCGTTTCTCCCACGACCGGTCGCGCGGAACCCGCGGGCGGCGGTTTCGCCGGGGTGGCGGTGGTCATCCGATGGCCCGCTCCGCTCACTTCGCCTTGTCCACAGCGCTTTGCGCGGTGTTCTGGGCATCGGCGACGAGGCTGCGCAGTTGGGCGTCGTCGACCTTGCCAGCGGCCAGGTCCGGGATCGACTGCACCACGACGTTCACCATCGCCACCTGGACCTGGCTCCAGCCGCCGACGAACGGCGTGCCGACGGACTTCGACGCGGAGTCGACGATCGCCGCCAATGCCGGGTCGCTCTCCAGGTGCTTGGCCTCGGCGGCGTTGGTCGGCAGCTCGCCGAACGTCCGGTAGTACTCGTCCTGGGCTTCCTGGCTGGTCAGCATCTTGATCAGGGCCAGCGCCAGATCCCTGTGCCTGCTGTACTTCGCGACCACCAGGTTGTCGCCGGACAGGATGCTGCTCGCGGCTTTGCCACCGGCCGGCACGCCGGTCGCGCCCGGCGGAATGGTGGGCATCAACGCGTACGCGTACTTGCCGGCCACGGCCGACTTGTCCAGCGTCACCTTGGACGACGCCGACACCATCGGCAGGAACGCGGCCTTGCCGGCGCCGAAGGCCGCGATCGCCTGCGGGTTCTTCCAGCCGACCGCTGCCGGGTCGACCACCTTGTCGGTGGCCAGCCAGCCCAGATACGTCCGGTACGCCGTGGCCACTGTCGGGTCGGTGAGTTTGACCGTCCTGCCGTCGACTATCGGGTTACCGGCCTGGATGCTCATCGCCCAGATGAACTTCCACGGGTCGAAGCTGTCGGCGTAGGCGACGGCCAGACCGTACACACCGTTGCCGGTGAGCTGGCCGGCTTCCTGGCGCAGACCGTCCCAACTGTCGGCCGGCTTGTCGATGCCGGCCCTGGCCAACAGTTCCTTGTTGTACGCCATGACAAACGGCCGGCTGGCGAACGGGATGCCGACCTGGTGGTCGGCGTCCGGGCCGGAGATGTTCAGTGTGGCCGGCAGGAACCTGTCCTTGCCGCCGATCTTGTTCCAGTCGTCCGCGGTCAGTTGCTCGAACGCGCCGGTGGAGTACGCGGTCGGCGTGAATGTCGTACCGACGCCGTAGATATCCGGGCCCTGGCCGCTGAGCGCGGAAACCTGGATCTTGGTCAGCTCATCGGTCGGCGCGGCGAAGGTGTCGAAACTGACCTTCGCACCGGTCTGCTTCTGGAACTTGTCCGATACCGCGCTGAACCACTGTTTCTGCTGCACGGGGTAGATGTTGTTGGCACCCATCAGCACGTTCAGCGTCACCCCGGTGCCGTTGAGTCCACCCCCGCTGTCGGTGCCGGACGGGCTGGCAGTGCTGGCGGTACAGCCTTGTACGCCCAAAGCCAGGACGATCGCGCCGGCCGCCACGGTGCGGCCGCGTCTCGCTTTCATCGAAACTCCAATCGGTACCCCGGACTTTCCTATCAATAGGCACCAGCAGCTGGCAACCGTTTGCCATCGTTTGCCAAATCTGGTTGTCTGCGCACATGGCGAAACCGCCAGCCCACCCCGGCCGGCCCGTCACCATCAACGACATCGCGGCGCTCACCGGAGTCGCCGCCTCAACCGTCTCTCGGGCGCTGGCCAACCCGGGGCGAGGCGGCCCGGCGACGCGTGCCCGGATCCGGGCGGTCGCCCGGGAACTGAACTATGTGCCCAACACCCAGGCCCGTGCGCTCACCTCGGGCCGTACCGGCACCATCGCGGTGTGCGTTTCCGACATCACCAACCCGTTCTACTTCGACATTCTGCGCGGCACCCAGCAACAACTCAAAGCGGCCGGCTACGCCCAACTGTTGATCGACACCGAGGACTCCGGCGATCACGAGATCGAGATGCTGCACCGGATGCGTCGATCGCTGGACGGTGCCATCCTGGCCGCCTCCCGGCTGCCGGACCGAACGCTCACCCAACTGGCCGGCGAGGTTCCGCTGGTCACCATCAACCGCAACATCCCGGCCGTACCCAGTGTCGTGATCGACACCCCGGCCGGTATCCGCCAGGTCGCCGAGCACCTCGTCTCACTCGGACACCGGGACGTCGTCTATGCCTGTGGGCCAACGACATCCTGGTCGAACGCGGCCCGCTGGCAGGCAATGCGGACCGCCGCCGCCAGACACGGGCTGAAGTGGCGGCGGGTCGGGCCGTTCCCGCCCGGCCAGCGATCCGGCACCGCCGCCGCCGACTCGGTCGTCAACACCGGCGCCACCGCGTGTGTCGTCTTCAACGACCTGCTCGCGATCGGCATGCTGACCAGGCTGCGCGAGCGCGGGGTCCGCGTACCGGGAGACATCAGCATCGTCGGCTGTGACGACATCTTCGGCGCCGAGTTCTGCAACCCACCGCTGACCACGATCACCGCGCCGATCGAGCGGACCGGCCGGGTCGCGGTGTCGATGCTGCTTGCCGTGCTCAACGAGCGCTCGTCGCCGGCGGTGCGGCGCGCGGTGCTACTGCCGACGCACCTGACCGTACGCGAATCCACCGGCCCGGTAACAGCGGTGTAGCACGGCTGAACGTCGGACAGCCCTTGGCATTGGCCAAGAGCTGTCCGACGTTCGGTCCTGTCGGTCAGCTCACGGGAAACTGACCACATTGGACGGTGTGGTGCCCGCCGGTGTCACCGCCCCCGTGTTGTTGATGACGTGGGTGATGGTTCCCTTGCCACCGAGGGAAACCGTCAACGCGTCATGGAACTTCACGCCCGGGGTGTTGGGCACCTCGAATGCGTGGAAGCTGGACACGGCCGGATTGACGTTGAAGAAACAGTAGCTACCCATCCCCCACGCCTCGTGCGTGGTGACGTTGTCACCGACCTTGTAGGACGCGTAGCCGTTGACGCCGGCCGGGCTGTTCCAGGACGCCTGGTCCGGCACGTCGTAGGGCATCTCGTTCTGGAAGAAGATCGTCTTGCCGCCCTGGCCGTTCCAGGTGACCTCGTACTTCTGGTAGTGCTCGACGAACAGACCGGTCGCCTCGACGTTGTTGCCATTGACGATCAGCCCGTTGTCTCCGGTGTTGACCGTCCAACCGACCGTGCCCGCGTTGCCGTGATCGGCGCGCCACGCCCAGATGTGGTCGATGATCACGTCGTTGCTGTTGACGATCAGACTCGCCGTCGCCTTGCCCGCGATCTCACCGCCGACGCGGAAGAACACGTCCTGGATCGTCGTCGGGTTGGCCGCGTGGCTTGCCGACGAACCGGACGGGCCGACGGTCAACAGCGCCGCCGAGTTGGTCGTGCCGGCGTCGAACAGCAATCCCTTGAGCCGCACGCCGTCCACGTCGGCGACCTGCATCGCGTTGACCCCGTTGTCCGGCACCAGAGTCGGGTAGCCGATGCCGAGTACCACCGTGTTCGGCCTGGTTACGTTGAGCGTCTGGTTGAGGTGGTAGACGCCGGGGGTGAAGAACAGGTTGCAGCCCGAGGCCAGCGCCGCGTTGATGGTCGACGCGGTGTCGCCGCCCTTGACCACGTAGAACTGGTTCATCGGGACCGACGTGCCGGGGGTGGGGCCGTTCGCCCAACTCGGGCCGGACGCGTTGGTCCGCAGCGACGGCTCGAACACGTGGTACTTGCCGGTCGCGTCGATGTAGAGGTACGGCACGTCACGCGACACCGGTGTGGTGGCGAGCGTGGTCTCCGGCGGGCTCGGGAAGGTGTTGGCCGGTGCGCCGGTCGTACCCGAGAACACCATGTTCCACACGCCACCCGCCCAGCTACCGTAGCTGGAATCGCGGGTGTACCACTGCTGCTGGGAAACCGACGCGCCCTGACCGGAAACCTTCGTGTCGGCAACGTAACCACCGCTGGCGAAGCCGAAACTGGCCGGGTAGAGCTGCAGGTCGCCGTGCAGGTCGATCCGGCGGAACGGCGCCGCCTGGGCCACTGCCCAACGGTCCCCGCCGGTCGCGTTGATCTGCATGTTCTCCGCGGAGCGCCAGAAGTTCTGCGTCGCGTTGCCCGCGTCCGACGCGTTGAAGGCGTCCACCGTGACGTGACCGTTGATCGTTACGTCGTCCGGGTTCTGGCCCAGACCGGCGACCGACGTGTAGAAGCCGACATTGTCGTTGACGGCATAGGTTCCCGGCTTGAACAGCTGTGCGACCCGGCCCTCGGCGAACTGGGCGGTCTGGGTGTCCTTCTGCGCGTTGAAGTCGGCGTCCAACTGCGCCTGGATGGTCGCCGCGGACATACTCGGGTCGAAGATGCGCACGTTCGGCCCGAGGTTCGGCGTGTCCGACTGGGTGCAGGTGCCGCCGGCGCCGATCGTGTAGGTCGCGCTTGCCACCGCGGAGTTCGTCAGGCCGGCTGCCACACCGATGGCCTGCAGGGTGGTCGTCGCGGCGATGGTGATCGGTCCGGTGTAGAGGGTCGAACCGGCGGTCGGCGTCGAACCGTCAAGCGTGTACCGAATGCTCGCGCCGGCCGTCGCGTCGCTCATCGTGACCGTCTGCGCGGTCGTGAAGCTGCCGCCGGCAGGGCTGAACGTCGGCGTGGCAACCGAACCGCCACCGCCGCCGCCGTTCGTGAACACCTGGAACTCGAAGATGGAGTAGCCGAACTGGGTGGTCCGTGCGGTGCCGAGCATCCGGATGAAGCGGCCGGTGCCGTTGACGTTGAGTGTCTGGACGCCGCCGGTGCCGGTGGTGGTCGAGAAGATCGACGTCCAGTTGGTCGCGTCCGGCGAGACCTGGATCTGGAAGGCTTTCCCGGCTGCCGTCTCCCAGTTGATGACGACCTGACAGACGGTCATCGACGAGCCGAGGTCGACCTGCAGCCACTGCGGATCACTGAACGCACTTGACCAGCGGGTGCCGGTGTTGCCGTCGACGGCGTTGCTCGCCGGGAACGTCGCGTTCTCCAGCGACGAGGCCGTCGCGGGGTGGTTGAGCGCCACGTTGGTGGTGCCGCAGCCGGTCGAGGCGATCGACCCGAATACCTGGAATTCCCACAACGAGTAGCCGAACTGGGTGGCTCGGGCGGTGCCGAGCATCCGGACGAAGCGCCCCGTGCCGGTCACAGCGAGGGTCTGGGTACCGCCGGTGCCGGTTGTGGTGCCGAAGATCGAGGTCCAGTTGGTGCCATCGGGTGAGGTCTGGATCTGGAACGCGGTCGCCGAAGCCGTCTCCCATTGCAGGATGACCTGGTCGATGGTCGCGGTCGCGCCGAGGTCGACCTGCAGCCACTGCGGATCACTGAACGCACTTGACCAGCGGGTGGTGGTGCTGCCGTCGAAGGCGGCCGAGGCAGGCGTGCCGGCGTTCTCGGTGGAGGAGGCGGTGGCCGGTTTGCCCTGCGACAGCAGGGTTCCCGCGGCGTGCGCGGGCGGGGAGGTGGCGACGAGTAGGTAGCCCGCGAGGCACGCGATCACCGCGAGCAGCGTGGCGAGCCGGATCGGACGGTGTAACGGGCCCGCGGGCGGCGCGCCCGTGGCGTAGGTCGACATGGCGGCTCCTGCCGTCGTCAGCGATTGTCCGGAACGGTTGTGTCACCGGGCCAACGTGCGGCCCGACCCCCATTGGTCGGTTCAGACGGGCTCTGAGAGCGCTCTCTCGCCGAGACTGATAGTTGCCTTCAAGACGCACCGGTGTCAAGAGCCGGATGAGTCGCTCCACCGCCAGATCGACACGTGACGCTTGACTACTGTCGTGATCGAAGCGCTTTCGACGGGCCGCCTCGCGCGCGGACGCGCCGCGCGGTTGGTACCGCTGAGCCGGCAGCATCCCCGCGAATGCTGCCGGCTCAGCGGATCTTCGTGGTGGGCTGCGGCGGTGTCACAACGTGCGCAGGGCCTCGGTCGGAGACATCCGTGCCGCACGCAGTGCGGGCACCAGACCGGCGATCGCACCGATTACCAGCGCGGCACCCAGCCCGCCAGCCCAGGCCAGTGGCGGCACCACAACAGTCCATCCCCGCACCCCGGAATACACCGCTGTGGCGCCGACCCCGAGGCCGACTCCGACCGCCCCGCCGAGCATCGCCAGCAGGAGCGCCTCGGCGAAGAACTGCATTCGGATCTGGCCGCGTGTCGAACCGAGCGCCCGCCGCAGCCCGATCTCGCCACGCCGTTCCAGCACCGAGATCACCATGATGTTGGCCACCCCGACGCCGCCGACCAGCAAC
>DATBCR010000531.1:0-1716 GCA_036270375.1 Pseudonocardiaceae bacterium
GGCATGATCACCACCGACGATCCCGCGCTGGCGGCGCGGTTGCGTCGGCTGCGTGAGCACGGCATGAACGTGTCCGCGGCGGACCGGCACGCGGCCGGCAAGCCGATCGTCGAGCAATACCTGGAAATCGGCTTCAACTACCGGATGACCGATCTACAGGCCGCCATCGGCATCGTCCAGTTAGGACGGTTACCGGCCCTGGTCGCCGGCCGGCGGGCGATGGCCGCGCGTTACCACCAACTGCTGGCCGCCGTGCCCGGTGTGCGCGCGGTGACCGATCCGCCCCATGGCACCACGAACTACCAGGCGTTCTGGGTGCTGCTCGGCGATGACGTCGACACCGGCCGCAACGACGTGCTGGAATCCCTGGCCGCGGCCGGGGTGTCCGCGCGGCGCGGCATCATGGCCGCACACCTGGAACCCGCGTACGCCGACCTGCCGCACCGGCCGCTGCCGGTGACCGAACGGCTGACCGGGCGCACGCTGATCCTCCCGTTGCACCACGAACTGACGCATGCGCAACAGGAACTGGTCGTGCACACGCTGGCCGCCGCGATCGGCGCCATGGCAACCGGTCCGGCGCCGGTATGACCGCCAGGCCGCTGCTACTGGTCGGGGCCGGTGGGCTGGCAAGGGAAACGCTCGTGGCGGTCCGCGCGCAGCCGGACCGGTGGCGGCCGATCGGCGCGGTCGACGACGATGCGGCGCGGCAAGGCGGCGACGTGGACGGCGTGCCCGTCATCGGTGGCACCGAACGGGTACACGACTTCCCGGACGCGGCCGTCGTGCTGTGCGTTGCGTCGCCTGCCCGGCCGGGTGGGCGGCTGCGGCTGGCCGAACGGCTCGGCCTGCTGTCCGACCGGTGGGCGACGGTCGTGCATCCGGCCGCGTCGATCGCGCCGGGAACCGTGCTCGGCGAGGGCTCGGTCGTACTGGCGAATGTCGTCGTGACCGCACCGATTACCGTTGGGGCGCACGTGATGGCGATGCCGCACGTGCTGCTGACGCATGACGACGAGATCGCGGACGGGGTCATCCTGGCCGGCCGGGCCACGCTGGCCGGTGGCGTCCGGGTGGGGTCGGGCGCGTATCTCGGGCAGGGGTCGATGGTCCGGGAGTATCTGAGTATCGGAGCGGGCGCGGTGATCGGTATGGGCGCGGTGGTACTGGCGGACGTCCCGGATGGACAGACGTGGGCCGGCGTGCCGGCGCGGAAGCTCAGGTAGGCCAATGCGAATCATCGTCTACCCGCACTCGATGGAGATCGGCGGCTCGCAGCTCAACGCGGTGCAACTGGCCGGCGCGGTGCGCGACCGGGGACACGAGGTGATCGTGGTCGCCGAACCCGGGCCGCTGGTGGACACCGTGCGCGGGCTCGGGCTTGACCACGTGCCGATCCCGGCACGCCGCCGACGGCCGTCCGCCGAGGTGGCGGGGCTGCTGACCCGGCTGGTCCGGCAGCGGTCGGTCGATGTGGTGCACGGCTACGAGTGGCCGCCAGCAGTTGAGGCGTTCTACGGGCCTCGGCTGCGGTTGGGAACGCCCGTGGTGGCGACCGTGATGTCGTCGTCGATCATGCCGTTCTTCCCCCGGCCGATTCCGCTTCTCGTTGGCACGGAACAGTTGCAGTACGCGGCGCGGGATGCCGGCTATCCACGGGTGAACCTGATGGAGCCGCCGGTGGACACCGATGCGGACCAGCCGGGTTCCGGTGGG
>DATBCR010000532.1:0-1757 GCA_036270375.1 Pseudonocardiaceae bacterium
ATGGTCCGGCCGTCCCGCGCGGCCACCTCGGCCACCACGTCCGACTTGTCCTGCGCGGACACCACAAGCAGGTGGTGCTCCATGGTCGTGATGCTGGCCGACGCGGGCGCGACCGAGTGCGTCACCGGGTTGTGCAGGTACTGCCGGACCAGGCTGTCCACGTCCCGGTCCAGCGTGGCGGAGAAGAGCAGCCGCTGGCCGCCCTGGTCGATCAGGTCGAGGATCTCCCGGACCTGCGGCAGGAAGCCCATGTCGGCCATCTGGTCGGCCTCGTCCAGCGCGGTGATGCTCACGTCGTCGAGGACACAGGTGCCCTGGCGGACGTGGTCGGAGAGCCGGCCGGGGGTGGCGATCAGCAGGTCGACACCGCGCCGCAGGGCGTCCTCCTGGCGGGCGAACGACGCGCCGCCGACCACGATCCGGCACCACAGGCCGAGCGACCGGGCGTACGGCATCAGCGCGTCGCTGATCTGCGCGGCCAGTTCACGGGTCGGGACGAGCACGAGGCCACGCGGCCGCTTGGGCTTGGCGTTGCCGTCGGCGAGCCGGGCCAGCATCGGCAGCCCGAACGCGAGCGTCTTGCCGGAGCCGGTGGCGGCCCGGCCGAGCACGTCACGGCCGGCGAGGGCGTCCGGCAGGGTGGCGGCCTGGATGGCGAACGGGTGGCTCAGGCCGGCGTCGGACAGGGCGCGCAGCAGCGGGTCGGGCAGGCCGAGTTCCGCGAACGACGGCAACGGCGCAGCGGGAGCAAGGTTTGGTGATTCGGTTGATTCGGTGTTGGTCGACACGGTCCCCGTGATGGGACGGCGGACGCGATCAGAACGGGACAGGACAGTCGACATCTTAGGAACAGCAGACAACTCAGGAACCTCCGACCGGGGCACGTCTCGGGGAGGCCCCGCGGTGGCGCGGTGCTGATCACAAGGACGAGCCTGGCGCGATGGCGCGCCACTGGGACTGATGGGTTTGGCACCGGCGCCAGCGAGATCGTTGACAGGCAGGCTGGCCGGTCTCGGTACCGGAACCAAGTGTACCGGATCTCGAACTGGACTTGCCCCGGGGCGGTCAGGGCGTGTCATCCGGCTGGTGATCAGCGATGATCCGGCTGCCGTTCATCGCTACCGCCGTTCGTCGCAACCACCGATGGCCGATGCTGCCGTTCGGCGGCTGTAGCTGACTCCTCTGGCGGCTGGCGTGGTGTCCGCTTGCGGTGCAAGCTCGGACGCTTGAACGCTTGATGACACTCATCGCGAATGCGGTCGGTTGTATGGTTCGCGAGTTCCGTCCCGTGCGGCGAGACGGCCGCGGGAAGCGAGGTACCGGATGGCCGTGGACATCGGCACCGACCGGGGCACATCCGGGGACGCGGCGCTGTGGTCCCAGCTCCTCGCCGTGCACGCGAAGGTGGCCAGCTCGGTGGAACGCGTGCTGCAGCGCAGGTTCGGCATCGGCATCTCGGAACTGCACTCGCTGATCGCGCTCGCCGAGGCACCGGCCGGTGAACTCCGCATGCTCGAACTGAACGACGTGACGTTCCTCAACCAGAGTTCGGTCAGCCGCATGGTGGTCCGCCTCGAACGGGCCGGGCTGGCCGAACGGCGGCTGTGCGAACAGGACCGGCGTGGCGTCTACACCGGCATCACCGAGCGTGGGTCGCTCGTGCTGCGCGACGCACTGCCGGTGTACGAGGGCAGCCTGCGGGAGTGTTTCGACCAACTGGCGGTCGACCCGAAACTGCACTCCCTCGTACACCGCCT
>DATBCR010000533.1:0-4893 GCA_036270375.1 Pseudonocardiaceae bacterium
GGGAGAGAGGCGAGCATGAGTGCGTTGCAGAAACTGAAGGCGTACTTCGGCATGGTCCCCACCGACGAGCTGGACGAGTACGAGGACGACCGGTACAGCGGCTACGGCTCGGCCTACCAGACCGGCGCCGAGCCGGAGTTCGACACGTACAGTGACCGGGTCGGTGCGCGCAGGCGTCCGCTCGGCAGCCCCCGCCCGGTGTCCCGGCTGGAGACAGCGGACGACTTCGGTGGTTACGACGACCGCCCACAGACCCCACGCCGGCCGTGGGCGACCGAGCCGCCGCACCGCACGGTCACGCCGGTCCGTGGCGCGCTCGCGGTCGAGCCACAGGTGGAACCGCAGCCGAGGACCCGGCCCGCGCCGGAACCGGCACCGCACCCGCTTAGCAAGATCACCACACTGCATCCGCGCAGCTACATGGAGGCACGGACGATCGGCGAACGCTACCGGGACGGCGCCCCGGTGATCATGAATCTCACCGGCCTGACGGACGCCGACGCCACGCGGCTGGTCGATTTCGCGGCCGGACTGGCCTTCGCCCTAAGGGGCTCGATCGACAAGGTCACCAACAAGGTGTTCTTGATCTCACCACCCGACGTGGACGTCACAGCGGAGGACCGCAGGCGGCTCGCGGAGGGTGGGTACTTCGGCTGAGCCACGATCGTGGCACAGTTGACCTGTGGAGACCGTCCGCCTGGTGCTGTACTACATTCTGTTCGCCTTCTGGCTGTTGCTGACCGCGCGAGTCGTCGCCGAACTCGTTCGGGCGTTCGCCCGGGAGTGGCGACCCGCCGGAGGGGTTGCGGTAACGCTGGAGACCATCTACACAATGACCGACCCACCGGTCCGGTTGGCACGTCGGGTGATACCGATGGTGCGGATCGGCGGCGTGGGACTGGACGTATCGATTATGGTGCTGCTGCTGGTCGTGTTCATACTGATGCGATTGGCGTACCCGAGTTGACGGGGTTCGGGTACCGGCGGCCGCGAGTGCGTGAGGTGATCTGATGGGCTTGACCCCCGCTGACGTGCACAACGTCGCGTTCAGCAAGCCTCCTATCGGGAAGCGGGGCTACAACGAGGACGAGGTCGACGCGTTCCTCGACCTGATCGAGGCCGAACTGGCCCGCCTGCTCGAGGAGAACAACGACCTTCGACAGGCGAGCGAGCAGCTCGAGCACCAGCTCGACGCCGCAAGGACGGACCTGGACAACGCGCGCTCGGCACCCACCCCGGTGGTGTCCCGCGGCCCGGAGGACATGCCGTCGCGTCGGCTGTCCACGGTGCCCCCGCCGTCGTCGATGGAGGAGACGACGCCCGGCGGTATGGGCAGCGGCGACCACCACGTGCAGGCGGCGAAGGTGCTCGGCCTGGCGCAGGAGATGGCCGACCGGCTCACCGGCGAGGCCAAGTCCGAATCGGACAGCATGCTGTCCGAGGCACGCACCAAGGCCGAACAGCTCCTGTCGGAGGCCCGCGCCAAGTCGGACACCATGGTCAACGAGGCCCGCACGCGCGCCGAGACCATGCTGAACGAGGCACGGACCCGCGCGGAGACGCTGGAGCGCCAGGCCCGCGACAAGGCGGGCTCGCTCGAACGTGACGCGCAGCGCAAGCACAACGAGCTGATCAGCACGATCACCAACGAGAAGAAGTCGCTCGAGAAGGAGATCGAGACTCTGCGCACGTTCGAGCGCGAGTACCGGACCCGGCTCAAGACCTTCCTCGAATCGAGCCTGCGGGACCTCAACGACCGTGGGTCCGCGGCACCGTCGGAGACCCGGGCCAACCAGGCCGGCTACTCGTTCGGGCCACGGGCCGAGGCGGGCTGACCGTCCAGCGGCGCAGGTAAACCAGCCGAGGCCGAGCATGCTCTTTCTGGTACTGGCACTGGTCGTCGTGGCCTTCGGGCTGTTGGTCACGGCACTGGCCACGTCGGCGATGCTCTGGGCGTGGATCTCGGTCGGCGCGAGTGTGCTGGCCGCGATCACGCTCGTGGTGGACTGGCGCCGACGTCGGCGCCGGTCCGTCGACGAGCCGGTGCCGGTGCCGCCGGCCCTCGTCGAGCCGGTGGCCGGCGGTGACGAATCCGACCCGGACGCCGAGCCGGCCGAGGAGGACACCGACGCGGCCGACCTGCTCGCGGTGACCGAACTGGACACCGAGGTGCGGGTGGTGGACGAGCGGCCGCGCTACCACCTGACCGGCTGCCGGTGGCTGGGCGACAAGCCGACGCTGGGCCTGCCGGTCAAGGAGGCCCGGGAACTCGGCTTCACGCCGTGCTCGGTCTGCGCACCGGACCGCACGATCGCGGCGGCGCATCGCTCGGCCAGCGCCCAGTAGTTCCTCGACCGGGCAGCCCGGGAACATTCTCGGTTGTCGGTCCCGTTATCCTGGGTACAGCGTTGATCCGGCCATCACCGGGGAGCTTCCGGAAGAACAGGCACTCCGCACGGGTGCTCCAGTAGAACCGGACGGGATCGGCCCGTCACAGCCGACAACGAGCGGCCGGTCGCGGTGTGACCGGCAAGCGGGGTGGTACCGCGGGACACCTGCCCAAGGTGTGTCGTCCCCGTGTGGGTTCGGTGTCACGAACCCGTACGAGCGAGACGATCGACCCGCGAGGAGCGCGTTATGTCGTACCCGAAGGCCCGGTCGGTGGCGTCCCAGGACGAGCCGGGTGTGCCGGCGCAGCAGTCCTTCCCCGCGCTGGAGACCGCCGTCCTCGACTACTGGGCGGCCGACCGCACTTTCCAGGCCTCCGTCGAGCGGCGCCCGTCCGGTCCGGACGGCTCGAACGAGTTCGTGTTCTACGACGGCCCGCCGTTCGCCAACGGCTTGCCCCACTACGGCCACCTGCTGACGGGGTACGTCAAGGACATCGTGCCGCGCTACCAGACGATGCGCGGCCGCAGGGTGGAGCGCCGGTTCGGCTGGGACTGCCACGGCCTGCCGGCCGAGGTGGAGGCCGAACATCAGCTCGGCATCAAGGTGAAGGCCGAGATCGAGGCACTCGGCGTTGCCGCGTTCAACGACGCGTGCCGCACGTCGGTGCTGCGCTACACGCAGGACTGGCGCGACTACGTGACCCGCCAGGCCCGCTGGGTGGACTTCGACAACGACTACAAGACGCTCGACCTCGACTACATGGAAAGCGTCATGTGGGCGTTCAAGACCCTGTGGGACAAGGGTCTGATCTACGACGGGTTCCGCGTGCTGCCGTACTGCTGGCGCTGCGAGACCCCGCTGTCCAATACCGAACTGCGGATGGACGCGGACACCTACCGGGAGCGGCAGGACCCGGCAAGCACGGTGTGGTTCGAGCTGGAGACCGGCGAGCGGATCCTGGCGTGGACGACCATGCCGTGGACGCTGGTGCCGAACATGGCGATGGTGGTCGGCGAGGACATCGACTACGCCGTCATGGCACTCGACGGCCACCGCTACATCCTGGCCGAGGCCCGGTTGGGCGCGTACGAGCGGGAACTGGCCGGTGCGGAGCGCGTGGGCACGCTGAAGGGCACCGAACTGGTCGGCCGCCGCTACACGCCGCTGTTCGACTACCTGACCGACCAGGTCGCCGGCACGCGTGCGTTCACCGTGCTGTCCGGCGACTTCGTCACCACCGAGGACGGCACGGGTGTCGTGCAGGTGTCGCCGTGCCACGGCGAGGACGACTTCAACGTCTGCACAGCGGCGGGCATCCCGCCGATCCTGACCGTGGACGCGCACGCCAGGTTCACGTCGATGATCCCGGCATACCAGGGCCTGCAGGTGTTCGAGGCGAACCGGCCGCTGCTGCGCGACCTGCGGGCGCGTGGCGTGCTGTTCCGCGAGGACAGCTACCTGCACCCGTACCCGCACTGCTGGCGGTGCGACAACCCGTTGGTGTACAAGGCGGTGTCGAGCTGGTTCATGGCCGTCACGTCGGTGCGGGACCGGATGGTCGAGCTGAACCAGCAGATCAACTGGGTGCCCGAGCACGTGAAGGACGGCCAGTTCGGCAAGTGGCTGGAGGGTGCTCGGGACTGGTCGATCTCGCGCAGCCGGTTCTGGGGCTCGCCGATCCCGGTGTGGATGTCGGACGACCCCGCGTATCCGAGGGTGGACGTGTACGGGTCGCTGGATGAACTGGAGCGCGATTTCGGTGTGCGGCCAACGGATCTGCACCGGCCGTACGTCGATGAGCTGACCCGGCCGAACCCGGACGACCCGACCGGCGCGTCGACGTTGCGGCGGGTGCCGGAGGTGCTGGACTGCTGGTTCGAGTCCGGTTCGATGTCGTTCGCGCAGGTGCACTACCCGATGGCGAACCGGGACTGGTTCGAGCACCACTATCCGGGCGACTTCATCGTCGAGTACACGGCGCAGACCCGCGGCTGGTTCTACACGATGCACGTGCTGGCGACCGCGCTGTTCGACCGGCCGGCGTTCCGCAACTGCATAGCGCACGGCATCGTGCTCGGCGACGACGGCCTCAAGATGTCCAAGTCCCTGAAGAACTATCCGGACGTGAACGAGGTGTTCGACCGCGACGGCTCGGACGCGATGCGGTGGTTCCTGATGTCGTCGCCGGTATTGCGCGGCGGGAACCTCATGGTAACCGAGCGCGGTATCCGTGAGGCCGTGCGTCAGGCTGTCCTGCCGCTGTGGAACTCGTGGTACTTCCTTGCGCTGTACGCGAACGCGGCCGGCCGTTCGGGCACGTGGCGGGCTGACAAGACCGCACATGTGTTGGACAGGTACGTCCTGGCCAAGACGCATGATCTGGTGGCTTCGGTCGAGGCGGCGCTGGACGGGTACGACCTGTCTGGGGCGTGTGGCGTCGTGCGGGATTTCCTCGAGGTGCTGACGAACTGGTACGTCCGGCGGTCTCGGGACCGGTTCTGG
>DATBCR010000534.1:0-5196 GCA_036270375.1 Pseudonocardiaceae bacterium
GCCGTACCCGGACACGACAGCCGGAACGGCGAGAACAGGGCATAACGGCGTGACTGACATCCCGCGCAAGGCCGTCACCCGCACGGCCAAGCTGGCCAGCCTCCCCATCGGGGTGGCCGGCCGGGTGGTCGGCGGCTGGGGACGGCGACTCGTCGGGCAGAACCCGGACGACGTCAACGCGGAGATCTCCGCGAAGACGGCGGAACAGGTGTTCGCGGTGCTCGGACAGCTCAAGGGCGGCGCGATGAAGTTCGGCCAGGCCTTGAGCGTGTTCGAGGCGGCCGTGCCCGACGAGCTGGCCGAGCCGTACCGGGAGGCGCTGACGAAACTGCAGACTGCGGCGCCGCCCATGCCGATGAAGTCGGTGCACCGGGTCCTGGCCGAACAGCTGGGCACCGGCTGGACAAGGCGGTTCAGCGAGTTCGACGACGTGCCGGCGGCGTCGGCGAGCATCGGCCAGGTACACCGCGCCCGGTGGCACGACGGTCGCGAGGTCGCCGTGAAGGTCCAGTACCCGGGTGCCGACCAGGCGCTGCTGTCCGACCTGCGGCAGCTGCAGCGCTTCAGTCGCCTGTTCCAGGCGATGGTCCCCGGCGCCGAGGTGAAGCCGCTGCTGGCCGAACTGCGGGACCGCATGGTGGAGGAACTCGACTACCGCACCGAGGCCGACCACCAACGCACCTTCGCGGCCACGTTCGACGGCGACGAGTCGGTGATGGTGCCGAGGGTGGTGGCCAGCGCACCCAGGGTGATGGTCAGCGAGTGGGTCAGCGGCATCCCACTGGCAGCCATCATCAGAGCCGGCACGACGGAACAACGCGATCACATCGGCCACCGCCTTGCCGAGTTCCACTTCTCCGCCCCAGCCAGATCCGGCCTGCTGCACGCCGACCCGCACCCCGGCAACTTCCTACTACTGGCCGACGGCCGCCTCGGCGTCCTGGACTTCGGCGCATGCGCCCGCCTCCCGGACGGCATACCCAGGCCGCTCGGCACGATGACCAGACTGGCCCTGGAAAGCCGGTCCGCCGAACTGATCGACCTACTGCGAACGGAGCACTTCATCCGGCCGGGCACCACACTGCCGGCCAGCGACGTGCTCGGCTACCTGGCCCCGTTCACCGACCCGCTACGTTCGGAGGTGTTCCACTTCACCCGGCGCTGGCTGCAGAAACAGGCTGGCCGGGTGGGCGACACCCGAGGACAGGACTTCCGGACCGGCCGCTCACTGAACCTGCCGCCGCAGTACCTGCTGATCCATCGGGTAACCGCGGGCTCGACGGGCATCCTGTGCCAACTGGACGCCCACGTGGCGGCCCGAGCGATAGTGGAACGCTGGCAACCAGGCTTCACCGACGATCAAGTCAGCGCGTGACAGCGCATGTCCCGTCGCGCTACCAGTACTCGTGCGGCAGCTTGGCCTCGATGTCCCGGGTATGGGCACGAGCACAGTCCGGACACAACCAGCGCATGACCCCGCCGTCCCGCTCCGATACCCACGCCAGCGCGTCGGCCGCCCGAAGCCGCTGATCCCGCTGCCGCCCACACCGCATACAAGTCACGGCCATCTCATCAGCCACGCGGCGACGCTACGCCACCCCACCACCGACGAGAGACGTGACCCGCCCGAAGTTGATCATCGCCAGCCGCGGTATACGGTGCTCGCCTTCAGCATGAACACGTCATCCCGCAGACCCACGTACGCCGGATCGGCCGGATCAAGCAACCGGTTCAGGGCAACGACATCAGCGGGATCAAGCAGGTCGGCGGTCGCCCGCGTCATCCACGCCAGCCAGCTCACCACGGCCGCACGACCGGCATCCGACAGCGGTGCCGGCACGTCCACGAGGTAGCTGAATGCGGTAACTCCACTCAACCCGGCCTCGGTCAGCACCTGGTTCCACCCGACCGGCATCCGCACGGCCCCGGCCATCTCGGTCCGCATCCGGTGAAACCAGGCGCCGTGCGCGGCGATCAGCCGATCCTGCAGCCCAGGCTCGCCGACACCGATATCCCAAGGCAGGCACCGCATCGACAACCCACCTTCGGCCAACGCAAGACACCCACCCGGCGCCAACAGGCCCACCAGCGTCGCGACAGCCGCACGCTGATCCGGCACATGGTGAGCAACATTGGACGCCCACACAAGATCAGCCCCAACCAACCCTCCGAACGTCCCGGGATCGGCAATGTCGGCCCGCGCGGCCCGCACCTCGACCGCACCGGAAACACCAGCGGCCGCCATGGTGATCTCGACTGCCGCCGCCAGCAGCTCAGGCACCATGTCAACAAGCACAAGCGTCCCACCAGCAGGCCACCCAGCAGCCGAGCCATCGCCAGGGCCGACACCGCTGGCCCCATCCGCCACCACGCCTGTCCGACCGGGCGAACTGCCCACACCGCCGGTATCGCGGGTGTGATCAGCGGGAAGCTCCGAAGCGTGGCCGACTGATGCGGCCACTGCGTCGATGCCCCCCAGAGTCACGGTGATGCCGGCGCCCCCGGCCGAATGGCCCGTCACGGCGCCTCGGCCGACCGGATCGGCGGCACGGTCGGGGGCGGCGGCCGGGATGTCCGAGGTGGAGTGACCGACCGAGGCGGCGACAGCACCGACGTCACCGCCGGCGGGCAAACCGGCCGCGACTTGGGTGTCGCCGGCCCGATCGGCGAAGTGGTCCCCGGCTGGATTGGCAAGGTGGTCGCCGGCCCGATCGGCGAGATGGTCCCCGACCGGATCGGCGAAGCGGTCCCCGACCGGATCGGCGAGGTGGTCCGCAGCCGGCATGTCGGAGGCATGGCCGGGGGAACCGGCGGCGCGGGCGGCTCTGCCGGCCAGTGCGGCGGCGAGGGCTGCGCTCATGCCACCGGCACCGCAGCCGACGTCGATGACGGTCGGTTGCGGTGCCGGTAGTGACTCGATCAGGCGGTCGGCGACGGCCCGCAGTGCCGGGGCGTTGGCGGCGTCGGCTTGTCTGAGGTCGGCAAGTCGCGCTACCCAGTCGATCCCGTCGTGGGTGTGTGCGGGCATACCGGCACGTTATCGGCGTGCCGGTTGCCGCTCAACTCAACTCGATTCCTCGTGATGACGTGATTCCTGGTGCGGACACGAAACGTCGATCACGTGGAAACCTTCGATCACAGTGCGCGATTCGCCTCCGCGGCGCGTCGGCTGGCCCAACCGGCCAGGCGACCCCAGCGCCGTGCGGAGGTGAGCCGACGCGCCAGCCGCCACTCGGCGGCGGAGCGTTGGCTCTCTCGCATTCGGGCTCTTGCTAGGTCTTCCTGCATCAACAACATGACGGCCCCGTTCGGGTAGTAATGCTCGGTCATCGGGTGCTGCTGGGTGGTGCGTGTGGTGGCGTTCATGCCGCTGTCTCCTGGGCTGGCTTGTCGGTCCGGACGCTCGGCACGGGCTCGTGCCTGCGGTCGTCCTTTCTTGGCCGCCCTCTCGGCCGCTTGCGCGGGATGACAAGACCCCGCTCGAAGATCTCGCCGCCCCAGACGCCCCAAGGCTCGTGCCGTGCCAGTGCGCCGGCGAGGCACTGTGCCCGGACCGGGCAGTCGGCGCACAGCGCCTTCGCCCGCTCGAGGTCGGCCGGTGCCTCGGCGAACCACAGGTCCGGGTCGTTGGCCTGGCACGGCGTGTCGGGCCCCGCCAACGGCGTCGACTCCAGGAGCTCGGCCACTCCCCCGCCGAGTTCCAGGAACGACCCGCTGGAAGGCGGGGCTGTCGCGGTGTACATAACGTCGACTCCTTGTCGCGTCGTTGTTGTCGTTACGTGCGTTCGAACTGTTGGACTCAGAACTGTCGGACTCACTGGACTCCTGCTGGACAAACAAAAAGGCCGCGGTTCCCGTATCCGGGTCCGCGGCCTCAAGAGCCTGTGCGCTTGACACTTGGTCAAGTGCGCCAGTCCTGTGCGGACGGCGGACTACCGGTCATGGCATCGGTCACGACGTTGATCATCGCGATACGGACGTGGTTCGGCGACACGGACTGGGCAGCAAGCCACTGCTTGTCGGCGACACTCGACGGTCGGATGGCAACTGGCACTGGCCGCTTGCCGCCACGCAGACTTGCCCGCGTGACCTCGAACTCGACGAATTCGGACATGCGAAGGCCCCTAGGCGCGAGGTAGCCTGGGGACACGGTGGCGTTGAGTGTTGCCACGGGGTCCACCTCCTACCTGTTCCAGGGACGCACGGGGTCTCTTGACCCGGTAGCAGCAGGTTATTCGGTCCGGGTGGGTCGGGGCAACACTTTTTTTCGAATTGACCGGATTTGGGAGCATCTGCTCACCGACGGCGATCGTCGCCGGTCAGTACCGGTCTGGCGTCGTCGGACGGTCGGACCGCGCGTGGGAAACCAGTCAGGCGCTCTCGGTGGATTCGCCCTGGACCAGCGCCAATACGTCGGATCCGTACCTGTCGAGCTTCGCGGCGCCGATGCCGGAGATGGCCACCAGACCGGCCGGATCGGCGGGCCGCTGCTCGGCTATCGCGACTAGCGTCGCGTCCGTGAACACGACGAACGGCGGCACTCGAAGGGTGCGGGCCTGCTCGATCCGCCACGTCCGCAGGCGCGCGAGCAGGTCCTCGTCAACGTCCGACGGGCAGTCGACGCACCGGCTGAGCTTCACCGGCAGCGTGCCGACGAGCTGCGCGCCGCAGATCCGGCACCTCGGCGCGGAATCATCACGTCGGGTGTCGTTTGGCGTGGATTTCGACAGCCGGGCCGTCGGGTGGTCGTCCGGAATCAGCCCGTAGAGGAATCGGCTGCGGCGCCGGCCACGGCGGCCACCCGGCGTGCGGGACATCGCCCACGACAGCCACAGGTGTTCCTTGGCCCTGGTGATCCCGACGTACAGCAGCCGGCGCTCCTCCTCGATGGCCGCCTTGTCGTCGTCGGCGTGCTGGATCGGGAGCGTGCCGTCGACGAGGCCGACCAGGAACACGGCCTGCCACTCCAACCCCTTGGCCGCGTGCAGCGACGCAAGCGTGACGCCCTCGACGGTTGGCGGGTGCTGGGCCTCGGCGCGCTGTTCCAGCTCGGCAAGGTAGCGCGGCAGGTCGGCGTCGGGGATCGCGGCCGTGAGTTCCTCGGCCAGTTCCACCAGTGCCAGCAAGGATTCCCAGCGCTGCCGCGCCGCGCCGCCGGCCGGTGGGTCCGCGGTCAGGCCCAGCGGCGTGAGCACA
>DATBCR010000535.1:0-3530 GCA_036270375.1 Pseudonocardiaceae bacterium
CGAACACAGCAGGACGCCGAGGGCCGCGGCGGCTCCGTCGCTGACCGCGACTACCCGGAGGGCGAGGTGCCAGAGCTTGTTCAGCGCCTCGTTCTGGTACCGGATACCGAGTTCGCCGGCGAAGGCCATCGCGGCAGTAGCGGCGCGGCGCGTTCCGGCACCGGACGTCCATCGTTGTGCGATCCGCAGCGCCATGGCTGCGAGCGTGTCGTCCAGGCACATCCACGATAGGATGTAGGCGGCGGTCAGCCGTTGCGGCGCCAGGCCGTTGGACCACTCCTCCAGGAAGGACTCAACTTCGTCCGGGGCGTGCCGGCCGAGCAGCGCGACACCGAATGCCAGTGGCACCTGGATCGGGGACGACGGCAGGGCCGCCACTTCGTCGATCCAGATGCGCATCGGCTCCCACAGTTCGAAGCCGTATTGCCGGACAAGTTCTGCGATCACCCGCTCGTGGTGGTGCGGCGAGGCGAACGTGCGGATCCGGTGACCTCCAGTGTCGCCGCTGCCCCCGATCACCACGGTGTCAAGAGCGAGTTCGCTGCTCGCCTGTTGCGGAAACGCTCCTCCGGCGGCGGTAGCCGTCGGCGTCCTGGTCACCGAGTCGATCGCGGCGTGTTCGTTGACCCGCACCACAAGCCGGGACAGCAGGTTCTGGAACAGTAGATCGGGCGTGCGGTCCAGGAAGCACAGGGCGGCTACTGACAGCAGTGGTCGCGGTTCTGGCTTGCGGTCGAACCAGTCCACGACCTGCTGGTGATCAGCCTCGCCCAGCACCGCGAACGCCGCGTCGACGCCCTGACCGGCCCGTTCCGCGACAGCGACCACGTCCCGAGGGCGCCGCAGGTCGACGATCCGTTCGCGCATCAGCGCACCTTGGTCCGGGGCCAGTTCGATGCCGGCGCACCTGATGTGCGCGTCGAACACCGCGACCGGCGGTGGCGGCGTCCAGTCCACGATCACATCGGCCAACTGCTGTCGCTGCGCCGGCCGGAGCTGACAGGTGAGCACCAAGTAGGCGCCATGGCGTGGCCGCTCTAGTGCCCGGCGCAGCTGGTCGACGTCGAACTGCTGTAGCGCGGACGACGACCGGTCACCGATCCAGTCCCGCACCAGGTAACCGCGGCCCGGCTGGAACGTCCCGCCGGCCAGCTCGATGAGCGTCCGGGACGGGGGCAGGCTCGTGACCGACAGTCCCGGGCCTGACACCGCCGCCAGGATCGCCAACGCGCCGACGCGTTTGCCGACACCTTCGTCACCGGTCAGCACGAGGAGGTGGTGGTCGGTGAGGCGGCGCACGGCCTCGTCGAACGGCGCCGTCCGGACGTGGCCGCGCAGCAGAGTGGTGATCCGGGCGGCCGTGATCACGCCAGTGGCCCCGGCGGTCGGACAACGGTCCTGTCCCGCCGAAGGTCGCCCCGTCTGCTCGGACGCCGCCGATGAACTGGTTGATGACACTGGCGTTCAGCTCGAAACTGAGGTTGTCGTCCTCGGACAAGGCCGCGTCGTCCGGGGTGGGCGCCGGTCCGTCGGATCCGTCGTCGGTCGGCAGCTCTGCCCTGATCGGATGATCGGACGGTTCGTCGGCGGTGTTGGCCTGGTCAGTCGTGGTCACTCGGAACCCCTGTCGTAGCGGGGCCCGAAATGGGCACCGGTCGCGTCGACCCGATCGGCGAAGTAGTTGATGGTGTCCGCGTTCTGCTGCACGGCGATGTGCTTGGCGCGTCCGGGCGCCTCGTCGTCGGTTGGGCCGTATTCCTCGTTGGCCAAGCGTGGGCCTTCGTCGTCGTTCAATATGTGAGTCTGAAGGTCTCGGACCTGTTTCGGCATTGTCAACCCAGCCTCCTCGAGGCGCCTGTGGTGTTCGTCGAAAACGGCAAGTGCTTCTTTCCGGCGGTTCGTCCGGTGCAGTGCGGACATGGTGACCATCGCGACGTCGCTGGAATCCGGGTGCTCGGTGAACAACTGGATGAGGTTCGGGACTTGCTCCGTCGTGTGACCGAGTTCCATCTCGACCTTCGCGAACATCAGTTCCACGCGCCGACGCTCCTCCACCAGCCTGACTCGACTGCTGATGATCCGAGCGCTGTTCAGACCGGCCATCGGCTCACCGGCCGACAGGTCCAGAGCGGCACGGAGCAGTTCGCTCGTCCGTTGCCGGTCCCCTGATCTCGCCGCGTCGACCAGGGCGGCGAACTGGTGGACGTCGACCCGGTCCGCCGGAACGTCCAGGCGGCACCGGCCATTGCGGGCGACGAGCGCGTCACCAAGCCCGACCGACGCCAGCCGGCTACGCAGCCTTGCCATCAGGCGTTCTAGCTCATTCGGCGCGGTCTCCGGTGCGTGGTCCCAGATCCAGTCCGGCAGTTGCTCCCGTGGTACTGGCCGGCCGTTCGCGAGCAGCAGCGCGGCGACCAGGCACTGGTCACGGATCCCCCCGAGATCGATGCTGCGCTCGCCGCACCGCATTTCCACGGCGCCGAACAGGTGGAAGTCAACCGGCTGGTTCGGGTGGATTACAAGCTCACGGGTCACGATGTCACGTTTCCGTCCGGGATTTGGCCAGTCGCACAGTTGTTTGGCCAGTGCGACACGCAGTCGTCCGCCCAGTGCCGGCGGCCAGTCTGTTTCTCGGGCGGCCAACCGGGCCGGCCACCGAGAACAGGAGGAACAGTGATTTCGTTCCGCAAGAGCAGCTTCAGCGAACAGGGTGACTGCGTCGAGGTCGGTAAGGTCGAGCTGTTCGGGGTGCGTGACTCGAAGGACCCGGAGGGTCCGGTATTGTGGTTCACCCGCACGGAGTGGGAGGCATTCCGTAAGGGAATGCTCGCGGGCGAGTTCGACTGAGCCGGGCGTTTCCGGCTCGAGCTGGGGGCGCGGTTCGCCCGCGCCCCCAGCCTTTCCCCCAGCACTGGCATGGGTCTCACACCTGGTCCCGGATCTCGGCGGACAACGTGGCCAGGAACTGCCGGGCCTCGTCACCGTGCAATGCCATCCGCCCCAGTTGGTCCCAGCGCTCTCGATACATGTCCACATCGGACGCGGCCAGCACCTCGACCGTGGCATGCACGATCTCGACGGACACGGAACGGTCGGCGTCCCTGTCGCCGTCATAGATGACGAAACCGTGCGACGTGAACGTGGTCGCTTCCTGGTTCGACGGGATAACGCCGATCATGACGTTGTCGAGCGTGCTGATCGAGTGGATCCGGTCCAACTGGGCGAGCAGCAGCCGTTGCGGACCGGGGCGCCAGCGCAGCGCGGCCTCGGTGACCAGGAAGTCGAACCGCCGATCCACTTCGTACAGGGCGAGTTGGCGGTGCAGCCTGGCGGCGACGGCCGCGGCGACGTCCGCCTCGGTGTAGGGAACTTGGAACAGCGCGAACACCCGGCGGGCGTACTCGGCGGTCTGCAGCAGTCCGGGCACCACGGACGGCTGGAACACCCGCATCCCGTTGGTCTGCGTTTCCCGTTCCTGGACGTAGTCCTGCAGGTGGCCACGCCGCTGCAGGGCCGCCCGCCACGGGTGC
>DATBCR010000536.1:0-7676 GCA_036270375.1 Pseudonocardiaceae bacterium
GATCACCGCCCGCAATGCTCGGTTTCAGCAGTGGCATGCGTTGCTGGACAACCGAACCAAGCGCACCCGGGCCGGTGAGTTCGTGGTACAGGGGGTCCGGCCGATCACGCTCGCGGTCGAGCACGGCTGGACGATCCGCGCATTGATCCACCCGATCGGACGGCCGCTTTCGAATTGGGCCAACGGATTGCTAACCGACGCCGCCCTACCGGCCGACCGGATCGCCATGTCCTCCGAGCTGTTCGCCGAACTCGCCGGCAAGGACGACGACATCCCCGAACTGCTCGCGATCGCCGCCCAGCGGCCGGATCGACTCGACCGGATCCCCACGGCGCCGGACTTTCTCGGCGTCGTGTTCGACCGCCCGACGAGTCCCGGCAACGTGGGCACCGTGATCCGGTCCGCGGACGCGTTCGGCGCGGCCGGTGTGATCGTCGCCGGGCACGGGGCCGATCCGTACGACCCGAAAGCCGTGCGGGCCAGCACCGGCTCACTGTTCGCGCTGCCGGTCGTCCGTGTGCGGTCGCCAGGCGAAGTGCTGGAGTGGGTGGCCCGACAGGACATTCAGGTGGTCGGCACGGACGAGACCGGCCGTTGCGATGTCGCCGATCACGATCTGACCGGACCGACATTGTTGGTGGTGGGCAACGAGACCACCGGCATGAGCGCGGCGTGGCGGGACGCGTGTGACGTGGTGGTGCGGATCCCGATCGTCGGCGCGGCGAGTTCGCTCAACGCGGCCAACGCGGCGTCCGTCGTGCTGTACGAAACGGCCCGTCAACGCGGTCGCTGTGATGCGGGTCACATGTGAGCCAGGTTCCTTGACCGGTCAGTACACACCATCAGCGGACCTACGCTCCACCGGTGGTCGCCGACATCACACTCACACCGCCCGAGTCCCAGCCAACCGACGCCGCGATCCGGCGCGCGCTGCGCCGTGCCACCGACGGCGCCACGCTCGACGTCACCGAGGCCGCCGTCCTGCTGCACGCGCGCGGTGACCAGTTCGACGAACTCCTCGCCGCCGCCGGCCGTGTCCGTGACGCGCACCTGGCCGCGGAGGGCCGCACGGGCCTGGTCACGTACAGCCGCAAGGTGTTCATCCCGCTCACCCGGTTGTGCCGGGACCGTTGCCACTACTGCACTTTCGTCACAGTGCCCGGTCGCCTGCCGGCCGCCTACCTGGAACGTGATGAGGTGCTGGAGATCGCCCGCCAGGGTGCCGCCGCCGGGTGCAAGGAGGCGCTGTTCACCCTCGGCGACCGCCCGGAGGACCGTTGGCCGGCCGCCCGCGAATGGCTTGACGCACGGGGTTATTCGTCCACCATCGACTACCTTCGGTCGGTCGCGATCGCGGTACTCGAGGAGACCGGGCTCCTGCCGCACCTCAATCCGGGCGTGCTGAGCTGGGAGGAGCTGACCAGGCTGCGGCCGGTCGCGCCGAGCATGGGCATGATGCTGGAGACCACCGCCCGGCGCCTGTGGAGCGAGCCCGGCGGCGCGCACTACGGCAGCCCGGACAAGGACCCCGAGGTGCGACTGCGCGTACTTGCCGACGCCGGACGGGTGAACGTCCCGTTCACCACCGGGATCCTCGTCGGCATCGGGGAGAACCGGTTCGAGCGGGCCGAGTCGCTGCACGCGATCCGCCGGTCCGCCCGGCAGTACGGGCACATCCAGGAAGTCATCGTGCAGAACTTCCGCGCCAAGCCGGACACCGCGATGCGGTCCACACCGGACGCCGACCTGCACGATCTCGCCGCCACGGTCGCCGTTGCCCGGCTGCTGCTCGGTTCCGGGGTCAGCGTGCAGGCACCGCCGAACCTGGTCGGCGACGAGCACGCGCTGCTGTTGCGGGCCGGCATCGACGACTGGGGTGGCGTGTCGCCGGTCACACCCGATCACGTGAACCCGGAACGGCCGTGGCCGGATCTGGACCGACTGGCCGAGTGGACCGCCACCGCCGGCTACACGCTGCGCGAGCGACTGACCGTGTATCCCAGGTATGTCAACGGAAACCCGGGCCAGTGGATCGACGTCCGGCTCTCCGCACACGTGGCCGCGCTGTCCGAATCCACCGGCCTCGCGCGCGAAGGCGTGTCGCCGGCAGGATTGCCGTGGCAGGAGCCGGACGGCGGTCTGGACACCGTTGGCCGGGCCGACCTGAACGAGACCATCGACACCACCGGCCGCACCGCCGACCGACGCGGCGACTTCGACTCGGTGTACGGCGACTGGGCCGAACTTCGCACCCAACTGTCCGCCGGAGTCGTACCGGAGCGGTTGGACAGCGATGTGGCCGCCGGCCTGCGGCTGGCCGCCGACGATCCGGCCGCGCTGCTGGACGAACGTCATTCAGCTGCGGCACTGGCACTGCTCACCGCCGACGGTCCGGCGCTGGACGCGATGACCCGGCTGGCCGACGAGTTGCGTGCTTCCGTTGTGGGGCCGGACATCACGTACGTGGTGAACCGGAACATCAACTTCTCCAACGTGTGCTACGTCGGCTGCCGTTTCTGCGCGTTCGCGCAACGCGAACGCGACGCGGACGCCTTCCGGCTGTCCGTGGTCGAGGTCGCCGACCGGGCCGAGGAGGCATGGCAGGCCGGCGCGACCGAGGTGTGCATGCAGGGCGGGATCGACCCGGCCCTGCCGGTCACGTACTACGCGGACGTGGTGCGCGCGATCAAGGCGCGGGTGCCCGGCATGCACGTGCACGCGTTCAGCCCGATGGAGATCGTCAGCGCGGCGGCGAAAGCCGGGGTGAGCGTCGCCGAGTGGCTGACCGAGCTGCGCGACGCCGGTCTCGGCAGCATTCCCGGTACGGCGGCCGAGATCCTGGACGATGACGTCCGGTGGATCCTGACCAAGGGCAAACTGCCGGCGTCCACGTGGATCGACGTCGTCTCCACCGCGCACCGGCTGGGCATCCGGTCCAGCAGCACGATGATGTACGGCCATGTCGATCACCCCGGCCACTGGCTGGCGCACCTGCGCACCCTGGCCCGGGTGCAGGGCGAGACGGGCGGTTTCACCGAGTTCGTCGGCCTGCCGTTCGTACACCGCAACGCCCCGATCTACCTGGCCGGCGTGGCCCGCTCCGGCCCGACGCGACGGGACAACCGGGCGGTCCATGCCTTGGCGCGGCTCGGCTTGCACGGCCGAATCGACAACGTCCAGTGCTCATGGGTGAAACTCGGCGACGAACAGACCGCGGAGCTGTTGCGGGGTGGCGCCAACGACATCGGCGGCACCCTGATGGAGGAGACGATCAGCCGCATGGCCGGCTCCGAACACGGCTCAGCCCGAACGGTGGCCGAGTTGACCGAACTGGCGGCGCTGGCCGGCCGCCCGGCACGCCAGCGCACCACGACGTACCAGCCGTTCGCCACACCGGACATGCACTGACGTGCACCGATGGCCGATCGGGGACCCCAGTTCGTGCGTGCCGTGACACGGTCGGTAGTTTTTTCCGAGTTGGTGTACGGTCGCGTCCCCCGATTGGGGGCCAGTCGTTCCCAGGAGGCACGCTGATGCGCGGACGAGTAACGATCGAGGCTTTCTCGGTCGTCCGCGACAGCATGGACCCCGGTCTGGCCGGCGCGGTCGGCGTGATCGCGGTGCTCGTCGGTGCGATCGGCCTGGTGGCCGGTCTGACGCGGCGGCGGCGCCAGACTCTGGCCCGTCGGCGGGAATCGGTACGGTCACGGTCGTAGTCGTGCGTTTGCGGTGCGTCGGGCGGTTGACTAGCTTCCAGCCGTGGCGGACCTCGATGCCAGTGCTGGCAAGGAATCCCGGATCACCCGGCTGCGTAGGGCCTATCCGTGGCTGGATCACTTGATCCGGGCCAACGACTCCTACGGCGACCACTACGGCAATCACTACGCCGCGGCCATCACCTACTTCAGTGTCCTGTCACTGATCCCCGTCCTGATGGTCGGCTTCGCCATCGCCGGTGTCGTACTGGCCGGCAACACCCACCTTCTGGGTGAACTCCAGTCCGCCATCGCCAAGACGGTGCCCGGCCAACTCGGCAACACCCTGCGGGACGTGATCAACGAGGCGATCAAGGCAAGGGGCACGGTCGGGGTGATCGGGCTGCTGATCGCGCTGTACTCCGGGGTCGGCTGGATGGGCAACCTGCGGGACGCTTTGACGGCGCAGTGGGGCCAGGAACGCGGCAAGCTGCCGTTGTTGCGGACGATGGCCGGTGACGTGCTCGCGCTGATCGGCCTGGCGCTGGCGCTCGCGGTGTCGATCGCCATCACGGTGGCGGGAACGGGCGTCGGCTCGTACGTGATCCGCATCGTCGGGCTGGAGGGCGATGCGTGGGCGCGCGTGCTGCTGGTGGTGCTCACCGTGGCGCTGGGTCTGGTGGCGAACTGGCTGGTGTTCCTGTGGGTGATCGCCCGGCTCCCGCGGGAGCGGGTCGGCGTCCGCAGTGCCGTGCGGGGCGCACTGCTGGCGGCGGTCGGGTTCGAGGTGCTCAAGCAGGTGGCGACGGTGCTGTTGAAGACCGTGTCCCATTCGCCGACCGGGGCGGTGTTCGGGTCGATCATCGGGCTCTTGGTGTTCGCGAACCTGGTGTCCCGGTTCCTGCTGCTGGTCACCGCGTGGACCGCGACCGCACGGGAGAACCTGATCATCCGTCCGCCGGCGGCGCCACCGCCCGCCGTGATCCAACCGGTGATGGTGACAAGGACGGGATTCGGACCGGCCGCCGCCGCCGGGTTGCTGGCCGCCGGCACGCTGACCGGGTGGGCACTCACCGGCCGACGCCGCAAACGTTAGCGGCCTGCTATCGGGGCCACTCCGGTCCGGTCGGCCACTCCGGGGTGATGCCCGATCGGGGCGTTGCGGGCGGTCGAGGCGTCCCACCGGGCCGTGGTGCCGCCGGTCGGGGTACCGCCATCTGTCGGGTGCCGGGCACCGGTGCCGGCGGGCGTTGCCGAGTGGGCTGTGTTCCGTGCACGACCCCGTTGACCGCGCCGTTCATGCCGAGAGCGCCGTTCCGCGCCGCCAGGTCCGTCGGGATCGCCACCCGTATCGTCTCCGCCGACGCCGCACGTGCCACCGCGATCGCGCGGGCCTTCCGTGCCCGCTGCCGCCGCAGGTACATCATCCCGATCAGGACCAGCACAAGTCCAGCAAGGATGGTCAGCGGCAGGCCGACGTTGCCGAACGTGCTGATCGAACTCGGCGGCACGGTGGCCACCTGGGCGCCGTGCCCGGACGTCGGCACCGGCGTGTGCACCACGTTGTTCGCGGAGGGCGCGGGACTGCCCGTCGCGGCGCGTGGCGCGACGACGTAGCCGACCGGTGCCGTGTGTGCGTTCTCCAGCGCGAACCCGTAGTCCATCAGTTCCCTCGCGTTCTGCCACTTGCCGGCCAGGTGGTTGGTGCCCCGCATCATGACCAGGGCGATCCGGTGGCCGTTCCGCTGTGCCGCGTCGGCGTAGGTCTGCTGTGCGTCGTCGGTGTACCCGTTCTTGCCACCGAGGTCACCTGGGTAGGTCCGGAGCAGCAGGTTGTCGTTGTTGAGCACGAATCCCGGTTTGGTGCCGTAGCCCGGGAACGGTATCTGCTCGGTGTGTACAGCGTTGGCGAGTAGTGGGGTGGCCATGTTGGCCCGGAAGATGATGGACAGATCGTAGGCCGAGGTGGACATGCCGGGGCCATCGAGTCCGGACGGAGTGGCCGCGCGGGTGTCCTGTGCGCCGAGTTGCAGCGCCAGCGCGTTCATTTTGTCGACCGCTGTCCGCACGCCGCCCAGTTGCATGGCCAGCGCGTGCGCGGTGTCGTTGCCCGAGGCCATCAGCAGCCCGTCGACCAGCAGGCCGACCGTGTACTGGCCACCCGGCCCCATGCCGACGCGGGTGCCCTCCTGGTTGGCGTCGTCCTGGGTGCCGACGACCGGGGTGGCCGGGTTCAGTTCGCGGCCCACCACCTGGGACAGCAGCAGCTTGATGAGCGACGCGGGCCGCTGCCGGGCGTGCGGGTCCCTTGCGGCCAGCACGGCACCGGTGTCCAGGTCCTGGATGAGCCAGGACGCGTAGGCGAGGTCGGTCGGCAGGGGTGGGGCGCCGGCCGGCAGCACGTCGCCGCAGCCCGCCATGGCCGGTCCGCCCGCAGGCACGTCGGGCACTGCGACGGGTGTTGGCAACGGCTGTCCGGGGGCTGGGGCTTCGGAGGCGTCGATGGCCGGTGGGGGCGCTGTCTCGTCCGGGCAGGCGGCCGCGGGGGCGGGCACGGCCGGCGGTGGTTGGACGCCGTGCGCGGGTGGTGCGCCGACCAGCCCGGCCACCGCGAGCGCACACACGATCTTGACGACCGTGGCGGCGGGTTTCCGGCCGGATGCACGCACGATGGCAGGCTAGCCACACCGAGGTGACGACGGACAGCCGACACTGTTCCGGCCCCGACCCTCACCATCCCATCGAGTGATGTCGTACAAGACGTACAACTTGTACATTGGTGTCATGACCACCGAACCCACCCCAGACCCCGCCGCCCCGACCCCCACCGTGGACGTCAGCTTCCGAGCGATGGACTTCCACATCGAGGTCTCCGTCTCGCACGCCCGTGCCCACCTACCCGAACTACTGGACAACGTCCGCGACGGCGGCGTGGTCTACCTCACCCGCTACGGCAAGCGCCTGGCCGCCTTAGTCCCCACCGACGCCGCCGAATACCTGGACCGCCTGGAGGACGACTACTGGAGCAAACGAGCCGACACCGTGCTGTCATCGAATCCGACTTTCGTGCCGCTGGCACAGGCCGTCGCCGGCTGGGAATCGCAGGACTCCTGAGTGGCAAACGAGCCGTTGTACCAAGTCGCACTGGACAAGAACGTTGAGAAGGAGGTTGCCAAGCTTGACAAGCCGGTTCGGCGCAGGATTCAGGCAGCGTTGCTGAGCCTGGCCACAGACCCAAGACCGACCGGCGTGGTGGCCATGGTGGGCCGCCCAGGCATTCTCCGACTACGCGTCGGCGACTACCGGGTGATCTACACAGTGCGCGACCACGAACTACTGGTACTGGTGATCGACGTCGACCACCGAAGCCGGATCTACCGTTCACTCTGACGACACGCAGACGACCGGTCCGAGGCCGGCCGTGGGTCGATCATGGCGGTCTCTTCCGGCGCGGCGATGGCATTGGCTCGGCTCAGACCGAGTCGACACCGAAGTCCGTCGTATCCCGGGCGGACTCCAGCAGTCGCTTGGTCAGTTGCTGTAGCACGCCGCCCTCGCCGGTCAGCCGCAGGCCACCGGTCTTGGCGCGGTCGAGGAGTTGGTTGATCAGCTGGCCCTCCAGGCTGGCCGTGATGTCAGGTCCTCGGTGTCGTCCACGCGGGACATCGTCTCGGTCATCGGTGTCACTTCCATGATCGGGAGTTACACCGAATGTCCGTCCTACAGTCCTGAACGGTGAGTCGGCAGGATCCGATCGACAAGGCCATGTGGTCAGTTCAGGGCGGACGTCAGGCCGGTCAAAGGCGACTCGGCGGGTTGCTGGCGTGGGCCGGGTGAGCGACTCGTGCGTGAGTACGCGCAGGCGGCTGAGGGGTTCGAGGCGGCGATCGCGTTTGCCGGGGCCGGTGGGCGATTGGTTGGCGCTAGTGGTCAGTCGGCGGGGATTTCGTAGATGAGTTGGTAGCGGTCGCCGGAGAGGAC
>DATBCR010000537.1:0-12617 GCA_036270375.1 Pseudonocardiaceae bacterium
CCTTCGGGTCGTCCGAGAAACCCCGCCCGGACACCGTGACCGGCGCGACCGCCCGGCCCGTCGTGGAATCCACCGCGATGGTGATCGCGATGAAACCGCCCTCCCCCAACACCAAACGGTCCGACAGGGTCGATTCGCCGACGTCGCCGACGGACAATCCGTCGACGTACACGTGCCCGACCTCGACCCGTCCGGTAATGCTGGCCACGCCGTCCACGAGGTCGACGACGACGCCGTCCTCCGCGATCACCACCCGCCCGGCCGGCACGCCCGTACGCACCGCGAGTTCGGCGTTGGCCCGCAGGTGCCGCCACTCCCCGTGCACCGGCATCACGTTCGACGGCCGCACCGCGTTGTACAGGAACAGCAACTCACCCGCCGGTGCGTGACCGGACACGTGTACCCGCGCGGTCCCCTGGTGCACCACATGCGCACCCAACCTGGACAACCCGTTGACCACACCGAAAACCGACGTCTCGTTGCCCGGAATCAGCGAACTGGCCAGCACAACCGTGTCACCGGGCCGGATGTCGATCTGCTTGTGCTCCCCCCGCGCCATCCGCGACAGCGCGGACAGCGGCTCGCCCTGCGAACCGGTGGACACGAAAACCGTTGCGTGGTCCGGCAGTTCGGTCGCTTCGTTGATGTCGATCAGCAGGCCTTCCGGCACGTTCAGCAGCCCCAACTCGGTGGCGATGCCCATGTTCCGCACCATCGACCGCCCGACAAGCGCCACCTTCCGGTCGTTCGCCGCCGCCACGTCGAACACCTGTTGCACCCGGTGCACGTGGCTGGCGAAGCACGCCACTATCACCCGCTGTGTCGCCCGGCCGATCACGTTGTCCAGCACCGGGCCGATGTCGCGCTCGGAGATGGTGAACCCGGGCACCTCGGCGTTGGTCGAGTCGACGCAGAACAGGTCGACGCCCTCGTCGCCGAGACGCGAGAAACCCGCCAGGTCGGTGAGCCGGCCGTCCAGCGGCAACTGGTCCAGCTTGATGTCGCCGGTGTGCAGCACCAGCCCGGCCGGCGTGCGAATGGCCACCGCGAGCGCATCAGGGATGGAATGGTTGACGGCGAAGAACTCCAGGTCGAACTGGCCGTACGCGCGATGCTGCCCCTCCGCCACCTCGATCAGCTTCGGCGACAACCGGTGTTCCTTGCACTTGGCCGCGACCAGCGCCAGCGTGAACCGGGACCCGACGACCGGCACGTCGGGGCGCAGGCGGAGCAGGAACGGCACGGCACCGATGTGGTCCTCGTGGCCGTGCGTGAGGACAAGGGCGTCCACGTCGTCCAGCCGGTTCTCGATGGCCCGGAAGTCCGGCAGGATCAGGTCGACGCCGGGCTGCTGGTCCTCAGGGAACAGCACACCGCAGTCCACGATCAGCAGCCGGTGCTCGAACTCGAAGACGGTCATGTTCCGGCCGACCTCGCCGATCCCGCCGAGCGCCACGACCCGCAGCGCGCCGTCGGGCAGTGCCGGCGGCGGCGTGCTGGGGCCAGGGCCGGTCGGAATCTCCTGGGTCATCGGTTGGCCGTCCCGGTGCTGGTGTGGGTGGTGGTGGGGACGTACGCGGCGGTCGCGTCGGTGTGCGCCACCCGGGCCGTGGCCACGTCGGCGCCGGACGTGCCGCCCCTGGCGTTCTCGGCCAGCGGCACCAGGGCGTCCGCCAGGTCGGCGGCGATCGCGGCGACCTGCTCCGGGGTGGCCGGCGGCAGCGGCAGCCGGGGGTCGCCGACGTCCCGGCCCTTCAGGCGCACCGCGGTCTTGGCGAACACGACGCCACCGACCCGGCCCTGGGCGCGCAGCACCGGCAGCAGCCCGAGGTGCACCGACCGGGCGTCCTCGACGTGGCCCTTCTCGAAGGCCTGCAGCATCGCGTGCAGCCGGGCGGACACCACGTGCCCGATGACACTGACGAAACCGACCCCGCCGACGGCCAGCCACGCCAGGTTCAGCGCGTCGTCGCCGGAGTAGTACGCGAGGTCGGTGCTGGCGATCACCTGGCTGCCGGCCAGCAGGTCACCCTTGGCGTCCTTGACACCCAGGATGTTCGGGTGCTCGGCGAGCCTGCGCAGGGTGTCCACCTCGATCGGCACCACGGACCTCGGCGGGATGTCGTAGAGCATCACCGGCAGGTCGGTGGCGTCGGCCACGGTGGTGAAGTGCGCGAGCAGGCCGGCCTGCGGCGGGCGGGAGTAGTACGGCGTGACGACAAGCAGTCCGTGCGCGCCGTCCCGCTTGGCCTGCTTGGCAAGCTCGACGGAGTGCGCGGTGTCGTACGTGCCGACGGACGCCACCACGGTGGCCCGGTGGCCGACGGTCTCGACCACGGTGCGCACCAGCGCGGCCTTCTCGGCGTCCGACGTGGTCGGCGACTCGCCGGTGGTGCCGTTGACCACCAGGCCGTCGTTGCCCATCTCGACCAGGTGGTGCGCGAGTTCGGCTGCCTTGTCCAGATCGAGGGCACCCGCCGCGTCGAACGGGGTGAGCATGGCGGTGAGCACCCGGCCGAACGGCCGGCCAGGTGCGGCGCTTGGACATGCGGTCATGGTGTGACGCTACCTCCTACCGTCAGTGAGGTTCGCGCTGGATGAGCAGCGGGACGAGCTTCTTCACCTCGTCGCATGGCGATCCGAACGCACACCGGTACCGGTCTTCACCATGGTCGCCGACGCGATCGTCCAAGCCGCGACGTGACTACTCGCCGATCACCGGCGGCGCCGTCCTTTCGTCCGTGCCGAAAATCCCCTCATCGCTTTCCAGCAGCCACGACGGGCGTTTGTGTTCTTGATCGTCCTGGCCACGCTGACCACGACCGCCGCCCATCATCGGCGATCCCGCCCCGCCCGCCGCACCCCTGGTCCCGGCGGCGGCACGTTCGGCCATCGCGGCCTCCTCGGCCGCCGATGCCGCCCCGGCGCCCGACTGGCTGCCGCTGCCACTGCCGGATGCGTTGGAGCCGGCGCCAAATCGGCCGGCGCCTGATCCGGACCCGCCAGGGCCGAATCCACCGCCCGCACCGGCACCCATACCGCCGAAGCCACCAAACCCGCCGCCTCCGCCCACTCCACCGCCGGAGCCGGAACCGGAACCGGAACCGGTAAACGAACCGGGCGCGCCGAACTGGTTGGCATTCGGGCTGCCGAAATTGCCCGGGTTGCCGACGTTGGGCGGGACATAGTTCTGCACGTTGGTATTCGGGGGGTTGCCGTTGTTGGGCGGCACACCTGGTGGCGTTGGCGACGGCGGCACCGGCCCGTTCCGCAGCGGCCCAACCGGATTGGTGGGGTGTGGATTGGGCGGCGGGCCGGGATTGACCGGCCCAGGCGGTGGACCGACCCGTGGCGGCGGATTGCTACGCGGTGGCGGATTGCTGCCCTTGGGCGGCGACGGCGTCGGTGTGGGTGGCTGGCCAACCGGCTTGACCACCGGCGGCGCCGGAGCGAACGCCGGCATGGTCGCCGACGTCTGCGACACGGACTGGTCGTACTGCTGCACAACGTGTGCCGCCAACTGGTGCGCGGCCTGCTGGGCAGTCGCCTGCGCCACGTCCGAGGCAGCCTGGGTGGCGTAGGCGATGGGATCCTGGATGGTCTGCAGCTGCTGCTGCGCGGCGGCCCGATTGAACGGCGGATTCGGCGGCGGTGGAACGGTATTCTTCGCCGACGTCAATGCCTCGTACTGCTGACCGCCCAGGACACCAGCCAGTTGCGCCGCTTGGCCGGCCTGGCCAGACTGGTTCCCGAGCGCGGCCACCGATTTGCGAGCCGCCTCGCCCGAGTTTCCGGTCCACGTAACGGTACTGCTGGCAATCGACTGCGCGACGGTTTCCTGCAGTTTCGTCATGCTGTCACCGATGTCGAGCCATGTGGAGCTGACACTTCCCACCGCACCGGGGTCGACGCCCTTGGTAACGCTGTCATACAGCGTCTGGTGCGGGATGGCTTGGTAGACCGGCCTCGGCGCACCCGGCGCAGATCGGATATTCAGACCCTGACGCAGGCTCTTGGCGGCCGCGCTCAGCTTGTCGTTGACCTCGTTGGAACCGTTCAGCACATGTATCAGCGGACCGAACACACCATACTTCTGCTGGTCCTGCTGTGACGTGGTCTGGTTGACCTGGTTGACGTTCTGAACGTTGCCGTTGTAGTGGTGCAGGCCGTAACGACCGTACGCATCATTGGTCTGCTTCTGCGTCGGAGCCGGCGTGCCGGTGTTCGCCGGCTGCGGTGGGTTGACGTAGATGCCGGGGTCGGTCCACCCGGATCCTGTTCCGTTTCCCATCAGAACCCCACACTCTCAAGGCAACTTCGGTTCGATCAGGTTGGCCAACTTCAACGCTGTTGGACATGGGTCACCGTTCTCATTCGGCAGAACCGTCACATCGACCCGCGACGATGCCGACACTCCGATTCCAATCACGCACGACCCTGTGCTATCGACTTCCTGCTTGGCCTGGTGGGCACCGATCGTCGTGTCATGGACCGTCCCACCGTTTGCCGTGAAACCAGGCAGCCCGACATCAGTTCGGATGGCGACGCCCATCGTGAAGTCCGCAGAGGCGAACTCACAAGTATGCGCGGTACCGACCATCGCCTGCGTTGGCTGCGCCGACGTTCCGAGCTGCGTCAGGTCGCTCGACGACAACAAGGAGCACACGTGGTTCACGGGCAACGTATTCCCGCCGCCGCCAGAGGTCGAGGTATCCACGGATGAGCCACCGCCGGTCACCGTTGTCGCCGGGTTTGCCTGGCCCGGCGTAGAGCCATTGCAGGCCGAGACTCCGACCAGCACCGCAGCCATACTGGCCAACACGACGAGACGCTTCACGTAGAGTCCTTCGCTCAGGTCTGGATCGTCTTGGCAGACCGCGTGATCGTATTCTCGGTGTTCTGGAAGTTCTGCATTGCCTTCTGGATCGCGGCATGCGCGTTGATCAGATCCTCATGCAGCTTCTTCAGCACCGGGATCGCCCTGGGCCGGATCACTGGCGACCGTCGCCAGGAATGGCTTGTAGACATTCGCAGCGGGCGTGGTGCCCAATGCGGGCTGCCGCGACAGCTCAGAAGACCTGAGCAGTGCCTTTTCAACGGCGGCTTTCAGGTCGTCGACGGCGTTGATTAGGGGCTTGCCGCCGTTTTCGCTGATGCCGAATCCGTTGTTGGCGGCCTCGACGATGCCGCCTATCGCGACGCCTATGCCGGCGAACGCGCCGCCACCGGGGTCTGCCAACATCGCCGATCGACCTCCCTGCGAGCCACTCGGTGTGGGAACACGGTACCAAGACGTATCGCGGCCCGTGTCTGGTTCCGCCGAACGGTCAAACTCACTCGATCAGGTCAGTGTGTGCACTAGGCGTGACAGGCTTTGTTCCAGTCTTACCTGGTCAGCTGGGGTGTACGTGACGTGCAGCCGACCGTCGGCGGCGGCCGTGGGGATTACTACGTAGCGGCCGGAGTCGGTGTCCAGCCAGTTCATGGTCAAGGGTGTGCTTTCCCTGGCGTTGCGACCTCGAACCGTCACGCTGAAATAGCCGCTGCCCTGCCGTGGCCTGCGCATGATCTCCTGGATCATCGCCGGCTGTGTGCCCGCCGAGTCCTGGGGTGGCCGAACTGCCTGCAGGTAATGCTTTCCGCCCAGGTCTTCGTCTGTGGCGGGTCTTGCGGTAGTCGGTGGATCGGTGGTGATGGTGACGGACCGCCCGAGGCCTGGCCGAGCCGGCGGGAGCAGGCTGAGGATGGCTCGCACCATTGACGTCGGTGTGACCGGGTCGAATTGGACCGACTGGCCGTGTTGGGTGGCCAGCACCGCCATCCGGTCGTCGGTGACCGCTCGGGCATAGAAGGATTCGCCATCCACACTGCCGAGCATCGCGATGGCCAGCCGGCCGCGGGCGAAGACGCCGAGCAGATCCGGCACGTCGTCGACAAACCGTGCACCGTCGATCAGGCCCTTCGCGGTCAGGGTTCGCTCGGCTGCCTTGATCAGCCGGATACGATCTTCGACCAGTTCGCCGTGCACCGGGAACTGGAACGGAAACGGGCGCACATCCAACTCCAGTGCGTCGCCGATAACGTCCAATTCAAGAAATGTGCACTCGAACCCCTCAGCCACCCCGACCGCCGCCCTCCCGACTGTGCCCGGCGACACATTATCGGAACAGGCGGGGCGCCGCCGACCTGAGTCAGAAAGACCGGTCAAGTCCTTGCACGATACCGATTCCGTGCTGGTCGCCGTCGAAGGTCACCTGGACTTCCGTGCGGCCGAACGTGTGCAGTAGCAGTTCGGTCGGCGCGCCGATGACGGCCACCGTGTTCGGGCCGCGTTTGGCGGTGGTCTCGGTACCGTCGGGGCGGCGCAGGACCACGCCGACCGGGCTGCGCCGATACGTCAGCCGGGCGATCCGGCGCACCGCCGCCCATGCAGCGGCCTCCCGGGCCGGCTCAGGCGGTCGTGGGGTCCAGTCCGGCCGGCCTCGGCGCAGGTCTTCGTGGTGTACCAGGTATTCCGGCCCGTTCACGATCTCTACGACACCGGGCAGGCGGAACGGGGACCATCCGGGCGGACCGGTGCGCACCAGCCGGACCAGGTCGTCCCACGGCCTCTCGGCGATCTGGCGCTGCACCCGCTCGGTGTAGCCGGCGAACGGCGTGAGCACGATGCCGGCCGCCGCGTCCGGCCGACGGTCGCGCAGCGCGAGGTGCGCGGCGAGGTCACGGGACCGCCAGCCGCCGCACAGTGTCGGCACGTCCGGGCCGACCTCGTCGAACAGGTCGCACAACGCTCGTCGCTCGTCCGCCGCAAGACCCATGACCGATACCGTACTCGCCGGTAATCAGTCCGTCCGTACGACTTCGTGGCCCGCCTCGCGCAGCGCCTTGACCGCCCTGGCCAGGTCGTCGTCCTTGACCAGCAGGTGATCGGTGTCATAGGTGGACACCGCGAACAGGGGCACGCCGGCCCCGGCAAGCGCGCCCGCGAGCGCGGCCATGATCCCGGTGAGGGTGAACTCGAACGGGCCGCGCACGGTGAGCAGGCGCCAGCCGGTTTCGGCGTGGTCGGCCGGCACGGCGAGTTCGGCCGGGCACACCACGGACAGCTCGTCCTGGGTCCGGGTCACCGACACCAGGCCGCTTGTCGCGTCGAGCAGGCCCGGCGGGGCGGGCGCGTCGGCGGGCAGCCGCAGCACGACGTAGCCGCCCGCACGGACCTGGACGGTCAGTTTGCGCACCCGGTCAGCCTTCCGTCACGAACGGGCTCGCGGCCACCTCCGTGCCGTCCGGCAGGGTGGTGATGGCGAAGTCCTCGAACGCGTTGGCGGCGGCCTTCTGCAACTGCCGCAGGCATTCCACGGCCAGCGCGCGGATCTCCACGTCGGCGTGCTCGGTGGCGCGCATCGCGATGAAGTGCCGCCACGCGCGGTAGTTGCCGGTGACGACGATGCGGGTCTCGGTGGCGTTGGGCAGGATCGCGCGGGCGGCCTGGCGGGCCTGCTTGCGGCGCAGGGTCGGGTTCGGCTCGTCGGCGAAGCGGGCTTCCAGGCCGGTCAGCAGCTCGTGGTAGGCGGCGACGCTGGCCTCGGCGGCGGCGAGGAACCTGGCGTGCAGCTCCGGGTCGGCGGCGATGGCGTCCGGCTCGACCATGGCCGCCTGCTTCTCCGGTACGTAACGTTGGGAGAGCTGGGAGTACGAGAAGTGGCGGTGCCGGATCAGCTCGTGCGTGAGCGAGCGGGACACCCCGGTGATGTAGAAGGTGACCGAGCCGTGTTCGAGCACGGACAGGTGGCCGACCTCAAGGATGTGCCGCAGGTAACCGGCGTTGGTCGCGGTGCTCGGGTTGGGCTTCTTCCAGGACTGGTAGCACGCCCGGCCGGCGAACTCGGCCAGTGCATCGCCGCCGTCCGCGTCGGTGGTCCACGGCACGCCGGCCGGTGGGAAGAACTCTGTCTTGCCGATGAGTACGACGCTCGGTGCCACCGTTTCGGTCACGGTCCGCTCCCCTTCGAAGGCCCCAGGTCCGATGTCCGGCCAGCGTAACCGGCACCAGCGACAGGGCCGATCGGACGCACGGGGTGACAGCACTCCGACGCCACGATGGCCGTTCGGCGACGTCAGGGTGACTACGAGATGACTTCACGTTGACGGCGGAAAGACAGCAAAGTGGTGTCACCAACCGCTTGACGTGACATCAGACGTGACGTCATGATGGTGTCATGGAACTCAGCCCCTATGTCTCCGCTCTGCGGGACAACCTGACCGCCGCCGCGGCTGCCGGCGACGAGCAAACCAGGACAGCGGCCAGGGTCCTCGCGGCAACGATCGAGCCGGCCGCCCGGCTGGCCATCATGAACGCGCTGTCCGACCTGGCCGGTGAGGTCACGCTCGCGCTGGAGGACCGGGTGGTCGAGGTTCGCCTGGACGGCCAGGACGTGCAGGTCGTGGTGACCGGCACACCGAACGACGAGCCCGAGCCGAGTGACGAGCCGCCGCCGAACCTGAGCGACCCGACCGGCGACATCAGCCGGATCACGGTCCGTCTGCTCGAGGAGCTCAAGACGAAGGCCGAGGAGGCCGCACAGGCAAGGGGCGTGTCGCTGAACTCGTTCGTGTCGCAGGCGGTGCAGGGCGCGCTGTACAACTCGGCGCGCGGGCGCGGCGGCTGGGGCGGCGGCCAGAACTGGGGGGGCCAGAACTGGGCCGGGCAGGGCTGGGGCCAGTGGGGCCAGCAGTTCGCCGACGAGGCCAAGCGCCACTTCAACGACGACCGGCCGGACCGGCCCGGCCGCGGCGGGCGGGGTTCGTCCCGCGTGCGCGGCTGGGTCGAAGGCTGACCGGGACCCTGGGGAGAGAACGGTGAACACGGCGATGACAGACGACGTGACCGACATGACAGGCAGCGATGCCGCCGCGGACGCACTCGTCCGCAAGGAGTTCTTCGACGCGAGCCGCCCGCTGGACATCGACCTGGTCCTCGGCGCGGGCCGGGTGACGATCGCGCTGGTCGAGGAGCCCGGCGCGACGGTGGAGGTACGACACGACCCGAGCGCCAGCAACGCGTGGATGGAGGGCCTGTCGAACGTGCTGAGCTGGTTCGGCGGCCAGTTCGGCGAGGGCGCGGACGACGCCAAGTACAGCGCGGTGCACGAGGCCCGGATCGACCTGATCGGCCGCAGGCTGATCGTGCACACCCCGAAGCGGCAGCGACTCGTCCCGCTCGCGGTGACCGTGCGCGCGCCGGCCGGCTCGAACCTGGAGATCTCGGCGGGTTCGGCGGACATGACGGTGACTGGCCCGGCCGGGCGGGTGAAGTTGCACACCGGCTCCGGCAGCGTGGCGCTGGACCGGGCGGACGGTCCGGCCGAGATCAACTCCGGCTCCGGCGCGCTGCGGCTCGGCCCGATGCTGGCTGGCCTGCGGGCACGCAGCGGCAGCGGCGAGATCGAAGTGTCGTCGGTTGGCGGCGCGACGACGCTGATCACCGGCAGCGGCGACGTCTGGCTGGGCGCGGTGCAGAGCGACGTGCGGGCGCGGACCGGCAGCGGCGACCTGACCGTGGCGGACGCGGCGTGCGGACATGTGGAGCTGATCACTGGGTCCGGCGAGATCCGGGTAGGCGTGCGGTCGGGCACGGCGGCCATGGTGGATCTGCGGTCCGGGTCGGGGCAGGCGCGCAGTGAGCTGGGGCTGTCCGACACGCCTCCGGCGCACGCGCCGAAGCTGCAGGTACGGGGGCGGACCGGGTCGGGCAACGCCGTGGTGACCGCAGCCATCGGCTGACCGGGGAACCGGGGGGACACCGGGGGAAATCAGGGGGAATCGAGGGGGAATCAGGGGACCGGGGAAGGCGCGGTGTGATCCACCGCGTGCGGAACGGCACGCCGGCAGAGCCCCGGCGTGCCGTTCCGTTTCCGTTGCCACGACACGCAAAGGCGGGCGGCGGCGCCAGCGGCAGGCCACCAGGACGCCGGCCAGACGCGGCGGCCGGGCGACTCGACACCGAGGCGGGCCAGCGGCAGGCGGCGCACCAGGCCGTGCATCCACGACCGGAAGCCACACGGCGAAGCCGAGTTGTAACGACGCGGGCGGGTCAGCGGCAGGCGGCGCGCAATGCCGGTGCCAGGTCGCCGCGTTCGCCGATGTCGACTCCCGTCAGGCCGAGCCAGTCGGCCATGGTGGTCAGTTCCTTGGCCAGTTCCACCGCTACCCGACCGACGTCCGCGCCGGGCTCGGTGAATGCGCCAGGTACGCGCAGCACGCCGGCCGCGCGGTCGGCCTTGACGTCGACCCTTGCCACGAGTTCGTCGTCGAGCAGGAACGGGAAGACGTAGTACCCGTACACCCGTTTGGGTTCGGGCACGTAGATCTCGATGCGATAGTGGAAGTCGAACAGCAGTTCCGTGCGTTCGCGTCGCCACACCATCGGGTCGAACGGGCACAGCAGGGCCCGCGCGGTGATTCGGCGTGGCGCCTTCGCGTCGACATGGCGGTAGGCCGGCAGTCGCCAGCCGTCCACCGCCACCCGTTCGAGAACGCCTTCCTCGACCAGTTCCGCGACCGCGCGTTGGCTGTCCGCGGGGGGCAGGCGGTAGTAGTCGCGCAGGTCGGGTTCGGTCGCCACACCGAGTGCGATCGCGGCGTTCGTGGTCAGGCGGCGGGCTGCCTCGTCGTCCGGGATTACCTGATCGTGTAATTCTGCTGGTAATACCCGTTCGGTCAGGTCGTAGCGGCGTTCGAAGCTGCGCCGGGTGCCGGTGGTCAGCTCGCCGACGGCGAACAGGTACTCGCACGCCACTTTCACCGCCGAGCGGTTCCACCAGCCGCCTCGGGCGCGTGGGCCGCCGCCGCCCAGTTCGTCCTCGATGGCGCCGGCACCGATCGGGCCTTCGCGTTTCACGACCGACAGCACGTCCGCCAGCAGGGCCGGCTGGTGGCGCACGTCACCGAAGTAGCCGCCGGTACCGCTGGCGTAGCGGCGCATCCGGCCGCGCAGCAGCGGCCAGTCCTCGATCGGAATCAGGCTGGCCACGTGCGCCCAGTACTCGACGAGCATGCGTGGCCGGCGGGCGCTATGTGACCATGCGGCGTCGTCGAGCAGGTCGGCCGGGTAGGCACCGATACGGCTGAACACCGGCATGTAGTGCGCGCGGACCGCGACGTTCACCGAGTCCAACTGCAACAGCCGGGTGTGGGCCAGCACCTTGGCCAGGTGCCGCCGGTTCGGGGTCGACGTCGGCCGCCGCTCGGTGAAGCCCTGTGCGGCGAGGGCGATCCGCCGGGCGACCGGTGCGCTCATGGTGTCCACCCCCGAATACTGCCAGCGGGCACCGACAGCACCGACATCACGGACCCGCGTAGGGTCGGCTGCCGTGGCCACCGCCGCCGTACATCCGGCTCAACCGTCCGACATCCCGCACGTCGACCGCATCCAGCGGGAGGTCTGGCGGGTCGGCTACGCACCGCTGCTGCCGGCCGACCTGCGCACCACGCTGACCGACCTCGACCCGGCCGAAACCGAGCAGGCCTGGGCGGACGCGCGCGCGAACCTGTTCGTGGCCACCGAAGGCGAGTGGACGGTCGGCTTCTGCGCGGCGGGATTCGCGCCGAACGACGACCTGGCCGACCCGAACGGCACGCTGCCACCGGACGCCGCCACCGTCGCCCTGATCAGCACCCTCCTTGTCGCACCCCGCTGGGGCCGGCGCGGCCACGGCGGCCGTCTGCTGGCCACCGCCGCCGATGCCTTGCGTGCCAAGGGCGCGACCCGCGGCATCACCTGGATTCTTGACGGCGACCGGGTTTCCATCGGGTTCTACGCGACGATCGGCTGGCACCCCGACGGCATCGCCCGCACCCTGGACGCCGACGGCCACCCGCTGCGCGAACTCCGACTCACCGGCAACCTCGACCTCACCCTGAAACCCGCCGACGACGAGACACCGCCCGGGTGAGATTCGCGTCACGGGTGACCTTGATCTGACCGGGAAATCCGGCGCCGGCGACGTAACACCCGAGTAACGTGGAAATTCCACGCTGCTAGGGAGGGTCGTGTTTGCCTGGCTGTGCGTCGCGCTCGGCATCGCGATCGCGTCCTCGCTGTTGCCTGTGCTGTCCGTCGAGGTGTTCGTGCTCGCCTTCGCGGCGCATCATCCGCATCTGCCGGTGCTGCTGTTCGGTGCCGTGCTCGCGGTCGGCTCGGTGACCGGCAAGCTGCTCTACTTCTACGCGGCCCGCGGCTCGCTGCACCTGCCGGCGTTCCTGCACCGGTCCGCGCGAGCCGGCCAGCACACCCATGCCCTTGGACCAGCGCCGGACAGCGGACCACGGGCGTGGTGGCACGCGGTGATGTCCCGGATCCGGCTGGCCTGGCTGTGGCTGCGGGTGCGGTGTCACCGCCACCCGAAGGTGCTGATCGCGGCCACCGTGGCCAGCGCCTTGTTCGGCATACCACCGTTCCTCGCGATGACGGTGCTCGCCGGCCTGGCCGGGCTGTCGCTGCGGACGTTCGTGCTGGCCAGCCTGCCGGCCAGGTTCGTGCGCTTCACCGTGCTCGCCGCGTCGCCGAACCTGCTCATGCACTGGCTGCCGGCGATCCACCACCACTTCCACTGACA
>DATBCR010000538.1:0-4377 GCA_036270375.1 Pseudonocardiaceae bacterium
GGTCGGCCGCCCCGGTGAGGAACCGGCGCCGGTACTCCGGCTGGCACTCGGCCACGGTCTGCCCGGCCGACACCCGGATCAGCCCGACCCCGTGCTCAGCGAGGCACCCGGCGATCCGGACACCGTCGTCGAGACCGAGTCCCTTCCGATGCCAGTCGTCGACGGTCAGGCACACCGACAACGGTTGCTGCCAGACCGTCCGGACGGCGTCCACCACCGCGAGCGGATATCGAAGCCGCGCAACGGGATCGCCACCGTACTCGTCGGTCCGGTGATTCGTCAGCGGCGACAGGAAGCCGGCCAACAGGTAGCCGTGCGCGAGGTCCAGTTCCAGCAGATCGACACCGGCATCAGCGGCCAGCTCGGCGCCCGATGTGAAGGCCGCCAACACTTCCGCCAGATCCACGCCGTTCATGGGTCGCGGCACCGCTTGGCCCGGACCGTAACGCACGGCCGATGCGGCCAACACAGGCCAACCGTCCGGCAACGGCAGGTCGATGCCGTCGACGGCTGGCCTGCTGCTGCCCCGGGCACCGGCATGGCCGAGGCACAGCGCGAACTTCGCCCCCTCCGCGTGCGCGGAAGCCACCCGCGCGGCCCAGCCGTCCCGGTCCCCGTCCAGCACCGGCGTGTCCGGGCTGACCCGGCCGTCCGCCCGTACGGCCACGAACTCGCTGTACACCAACCCGGCACCGTTCGCCGGCCCGGTACGCGCGATCCGATTCGTCAGCACCAGTTCACCGAGCCGGCACGGTGCGAACGCGGGCGGTGGCGCGACCTGCCGGCCGCCGAGCAGGCCATCCACCCGGTCGGTGAACACGGGATCGCGCACGGCCAGTTCGGCGTGCCCGATCCGGCCGCTCCGCGTCAGCAGGTTGAACGCGAACCGCACCGGCTCAAGGTGCGTGTGGTGGCTGACCCGGCGAAAGTAGTCCGCACTGTCGTCCGCCGCCTGCTGGAACCGGGCCACCACCGGCTGCCGCTGCGCCTCGTAGTCCACCAGCGCCGAGGGCACGTCCTTGTACCGCACGAAACTGTTCGCCAGCGCGACGGCATCCTCCATGGCCAGCTTGGTGCCGGAGCCGATCGAGAAGTGCGCGGTGTGCGCGGCGTCGCCGAGCAGCACGACATTGCCGTGCCGCCAGGTCTTGTTGTGCACACGAAGAAAACTCTGCCAGGTGGACCGGTTCGACAGCAGCTTGTGCCCACGCAGGTCCGCCGCGAACAGGTCCTCACAGAACGCGATACTGTCCACTTCGGACATCGTGTCCAGGCCGGCCGCCTGCCACGTCGGCTCGGGGCACTCCACGATGAACGTGCTCGTGTCCTCGTCGAACGGATACGAGTGCACCTGGAACAGCCCGTATTCGGTCTGGCGGAACAGGAACGTGAACGCGTCCAACACCAGGTGCGTGCCGAACCACGCGTACTTCCCGCCCTGCGGCACGACCGTCGGGCCGAACGCCGTGGCATGGTGCTCCCGCAACAGGCTCCGCACGCCGTCCGCCGCCACCACCAGATCCGCGCCCGCCCCGAACCCGACCGGGTCGACCACGTCGCTTTCGAAACACAGGTGAACACCCAGTTCCCGGCACCGTGCCTGCAGGATCGCCAGCAGCCGTTTCCGTGCGATGGCCGCGAATCCATGTCCACGCGAGCGCAGGAGCTCGCCCCGGTAGCGGATGTCGATCGCGTCCCAGCGGGCGAACGTGTCGGTGATCTCCTGGTACGTCTGGTAGTCGGCATCCCGCAGCGCGCCAAGGGTTTCCTGCGAGAACACCACACCCCAGCCGAACGTGGCGTCCGGCGGGTTCCGCTCGGTCACCGTGATCTCGTGCGCCGGGTTCGTCTTCTTCAGCAGGATCGCCAGGTACAGCCCGGCCGGCCCGGCGCCGAGAATCGCGACGCGCATCAGCCGAGCACCTCGGCCAGCCGGTCCACCTCGGCCGGGTCGGACACGGTCGGCAGCAGCACCAACTCGTCGCACCCTTCGGCCCGGTAGCCGCGGACCAGATCCCGAATAGCCCGCGCACTGGTCAGGTTGGCCGCCGCGACGGTCTCCGCGAACGGACCGGTGAACGCGTAGTAGTCGCGCAGGTAGTCCGAGCCGCGCTCCGGGTCGCCGAGGGCGAAATACGCCTGGCCCCACAGCAGCGGCGCACCCGGCCGGCCGAGATCGTGCCACGCGGCCTTGGCCCTGGTGACGGCGGACGCGAACGCCCGTGGCGGGCCGCCGCCGTGCGCGTAACCGTCGGCGTAGCGGGCCATCCGGGCCAGCGCGGCGCCGCTTGCCCCGCCCACCAACAGTTCCATCGGTGGCTGGTCACGCAGTCCGCGCAGGTGCACGAGCTGTTCGGACAATCGGGCACCGCGCCCGCGATGGTCAGCGCCTGCGGCTTCGTAGTCGTCCAGTCGGGCGCCGATGCCAAGACCGAGCGTGAGCCGCCCGCCGGCCACCAGATTCACCGACGACGCCTGCTGTGCCAGTACGGCGGCACTGCGCAGCGGACCGATGCTGATCATGGTGGCCAGCCGCACCCTGGTGGTCACCGCGGCCGCCGCGCCGAGCGCCACGAACGGATCGACACTGTCGTAGACCAGCCGGTCGAGTACCGCGAGCGTGCTGAACGGCCCGGCATCGGCCCGACGGGCCCAATCCAGGAGAAGCCCGCCGTCCGCGCCGGGTGTAGTCGTGGGTAGTCCGATGCCGATCCGCACACCCAATAGTTTACAGCGCAGCTTGCTGCTGTGTATAGACTCAAGCCATGACCGAGGCCGCGCCCGCGAACCGGGAGCTGGCGCCGCAGGACCTGGTGATCACCCTGTTCGGCGCGCACGTCGAACCGAGGGACCGTCGCGTGTGGTCCGGCGGTCTCGTCGCGCTGCTCGCCGAGTTCGGCTTCTCCGCGGGCGCGGCACGGATCGCGCTCGCCCGAATGGTCCATCGTGGACTGTTGGACCGCCACCGCAACGGCAGGCTGGCGTACTACACGCTGACCGACCACGCGCTGGGCATCCTCGCCGACGGCGACCGCCGAATCTTCTCCTTCGGCCTGCACGCGGACACGTCGGCCACCTGGACCGTGCTGTGGCACGCCATCCCGGAACACCAGCGCCAGGCGAGGGAATGGCTGGTCCGGCGGCTGCGGTTCGCCGGTTTCGGCTCGCTGCAGGACGGCACGTGGCTCGCGCCGCACGACCGTGAACGCGAGGTGGCCGCACTGGTGGCCGAACTCGACGTGACCCAGTACGTCGGCGTGCTGCTCGGCCGGCCCGCACAACTCGTCGACTTCCACTCGGTACTTTGCCGGGTGTGGGACCTGGCCGGCCTGTCCGCGCGGTACCGGGGGTTCGTGGCCGAGTTCGGTGGCTACACCGACCCGAGGGCAAGGGCCGAACTGGACGACCGGGCCGCACTCGTGCTGCGCACCCGGCTGGTGCACCTGTTCCGGCAGTTCCCGTCGATCGACCCGGAGCTGCCCGCCGACCTGGTCGACCCGCCGGACGGGCGGGCCGAGTCGGTCGCGCTGTTCCATGATCTGTACCCGGCGCTCGCGCAACCGGCACGGCGCTACTTCGACCGCCACGTCGACGAGGTGACGCTGTGAATGAGAACTCCCGGCATCCGGCGCTGACGTACGGCGCCTACCTCGCGCTGGACGAGGTGCTCGGCGCGCAGCGCCCTCGCTCGGACGAGCACGACGAGATGCTGTTCATCGTCATCCACCAGGTGTACGAACTGTGGTTCAAACAGCTCCTGCACGAACTGGCCGCGCTGCAACGGTGGCTGGCCGACGGCCGCACTCCCCAGGTCCTGCACACCCTCCGCCGCGCGCTGACCATCCTGAAGGTCGTCGTCGCGCAGATCGACGTGCTGGAAACCATGACACCACGCCAGTTCACGTCGTTCCGCACCCGGCTGGACGCGTCGAGCGGCTTCCAGTCCGCGCAGTTCCGCGAACTGGAAGCGATGCTCGGACGGCGGGATCCGGCCGTGTTCCGGCACTATCCGCAGGGCACGGCCGAGCGCGAGCGGATCGCGGACGCGATGTCGCGGCCGTCGCTGTTCGACTCGTTCCTGCGCTACCTTGCCGTTTCCGGCTACGCGGTGCCGGCCGACCAGCTCGCGCGGGACTTCCGGGAACCGACCACGCCGTCCGCCGAGATACAGGCGGTGCTGCTGGCCGTCTACACCGACGACGGCAACGCGGCGCAGGTGGCCGAGCGGCTGGTCGACCTGGACGAGGGCGTGCAGGAATGGCGGTACCGGCACGTGAAGATGGTGGAACGCACCATCGGCGACAAGTCCGGTACCGGCGGTTCGTCGGGTGCCGCATACCTGCGCACCACTATCGCGACGTCCTTCCCCGACCTGTG
>DATBCR010000539.1:0-3818 GCA_036270375.1 Pseudonocardiaceae bacterium
CTCAACGGCACCTACCAGACCGGCAACTTCCTGGACGCCATCTGGCTCGGCGGCAACCTGGCGCTCGGCGCGGCCGCGCTGCACCCGACGGTCGGCCGGGTCGCCGAACGGGCGTCGAGCGAGGACGCCCGCCTCACGCCGGTCCGGCTCGCGGTGCTGGCCGGGGCCGCGCTGATCGCACCGGCGACCCTGCTGCTACAGAACGTTCTCTCGTCGCTGCAGGACATTCCGGTGATCGCGGGCGCCTGTGCCGTGCTGTTCATGTTGACCATCGGCCGGCTCGCCGGGCTGGTCGCCGACCAGCGCAGGCTGGCCATCACCGACGTGCTCACCGGTCTGCGCACCCGCCGGTTCTTCAGCGCCCAGCTGCCGCTGGAGATCGCGCGTGCCCGCCGGGTCGGCACCAGTCTCGCGGTGCTGATCGTGGACGTCGACCGGTTCAAGTCGATCAACGACCGGTACGGCCACCCGGCCGGTGACCGGGTGCTGGTCGAGGTGGCGAGCCGGTTGCGGGAATCCGTGCGGCAGGCCGACTTCCTCGCTCGCTACGGCGGTGAGGAGTTCGCGCTCGTGGTGCCCGGCGCCAGTCCGCAGGAACTGGCCAGCATCGGCGAGCGGCTGCGCACCCAGGTCGCGGCCAGCCCGATCCAGGTCGCGCCGGACACCTGGATCGGTGTCACGGTGTCGGTCGGCACCGCGGGCTATCCCCGGCACGGCAAGACTCCCGCCGAGCTGATCACCACCGCGGACCGGGCGCTCTACGCGGCCAAGTCGCAGGGGCGGGACCGGGTCGTGGTCGGCGAGACCATCACGGCGGACATCGTGGTGAACGGCACCGAGGACACCATCGACTCGGCGACGGACCTGTTGGCGTACCTGCAGCGGGCGGCGGACGAGGTGGACGGCTGGCTGTCCAACTGCGAGCACGGCCGCGCGGTCGGCCGCTGGTCCGCGCTGGTGGCCGCGGCGCTCGGCGAGGACGAACCGCTGGTCCGTCGGGCCGAGCTGGCCGGCCGGCTGCACGACGTCGGCAAGGTCTTCATCCCACAGGCGATCTGGCGCAAGCCGAGCGCGTTGTCCCGGTACGAGCGGCATCTCGTGCAGCAGCACTCCGAGTACGGCTACCAGATGGTCAGCGTGGTGCCCGGCCTGCTGGACGTGGCCGAGACCATCCGGCAGCACCACGAGCGGATCGACGGCCGTGGCTACCCGATGGGGTTGGCCGGCGCGGAGATCCGCATGGAGGCCCGGATCGTCGCGGTGTGCGACTCGTGGGCCGCGATGCTCGCGGACCGGCCGTACCACACGGCGTTGCGGCCGGCCGAGGCGTGCGAGGAGCTGCGGGCCGGGCGGGGTGGGCAGTTCGACCAGGACGTGGTGGACGTGTTCCTCAGCCTGCACCGGCGGGAACTGCTCGGCGACCTGCGCAGGCTGGCCGAGCGGGTGCCGGTGCGGCTGCTGCCGTAGCCGCCGCTACCGGCGCTACTGTCACTCCGCCGTGTCGGCGATCGTGTTCCAGAACATCAGTTCGTACGACTGGAACAGCCGGCCGTAGGTGAACGCCTCGTCGGTCTGCCGGCCGGCGTCGATGCCCGCCTGCAGCGCGGCCACCGCCTGTTCCTCGATCTCCGGGACCGGCGTGGCGAAGAAGTCGAAGAAACCGCACGCCTCGTCGTCGAACCCGTAGTGCGTGCGCATCGCGGTGGCGATGGTGGCGCAGTAGTGGCCCCACGCCGCGAAGTTCGCGACCAGCGCCACGACGACGTCGGCCGGCTCGCCGAACATGGCCAGCCACGCCAGATACGCCGGATACGCCTGGCAGCCCGCGTTCGGCTGGTACTTACGCAGGGCGGCGTCGTCGAGGCCGCACGCCCGCGTCAGCCCGTCCAGTTTCGCCAGCGCGAGGCCCTCACCCGCGGCGAGGCCGGCGAACAGTTCCCTGCTGTGCTGCTCGGTGCAGCGGGCCGCGATGGTCAGGAAACTGCGCCAGTCGCTGTGCACGATCCGGTTCTCCTCGGCCGCGATCGTCGCGAACACCGACTTCGGCGCGGTGCCGGCGGCGATCAGCGGCACGAGCCGGTTGTCGTGCTCGGACGGGGCGAGTGCGGTGCGTGCCGATGCCAACAGCTCACGGGCCGAACCGGTCATGGGTCGGGCTCCTCAACGCTCGATGTGTGCGGCCGCAACAGTTTCCGGCTCCCGGCTGAAGCCGAGCAGGACCTCCGAACTCGTGCTCCGCGCGGCGATCCCGGCCAGTGCAGCGTAGATCACCGCAGCCAGCACCCACGCCTCGACCGCGGGCAGGCCGGCCGACGGTGCAGTGGCCTGGCCGGGGAACAGGCCGAGGCCCCAGGCGCCGAACGCCACCGCGACCAGCACCGCGACGATGCCCGGCCAGTTGCCGACACCAGCCGTGCGCCAGGACGGGATGGCGTCCATCGGCCGGCGGACCGACGTGAACCTGGGCAGTAGGAACCGGTCGACGCACATCACGACGGTCACGCACGGCAGCGCGATCGCGGACCAACTGGCCACCAGGTAGAAACCGGTCGACACCGACGGAAAGCGCCACGCGAATATCGCGGCGATACCGGCCATAATCAGACAGGTGTACCAGCGGCGCCATCCGGTAACCGCACCGACCGCATTTTGTCCGGCATTGACCATTTCGTAGTAGTTGCCGTCATTGATCGCGATCTGCAATACCGTGGCGACCACCGCGCCGAGCGCCAGCACGCCGAACATCGAGTATTCGACGGTATACCGGAAGGCCGGCCCGAAATCGAACTGGCCGGCCTTCGACAGCTGCGCCATCATCCAGCCGCCCGCCACGAACAGCACAAGTCCGACCGCGAACGCGACCAGCATCGGCGCCGCGGGCCAGAACAGCCTCGGCTTGCCGTAGCGCCAAGTGTCCGGCTCGTTGCCCCACATCACCGAGCCGATGGCAACGCCGACGCCGGCAAGGAACGGCAGCGTCGTCTGGCCGGCCGACCCCGACAGCACCGGTCCCGGGATCTCGACGAGGCCCTTGATCACCAGGTACAGCATCCAGACGATCATCAGCGGTGCCACCAGATACCGCGCGAACGCGGCGATTCCGGTGAAGCCGAACAGGTTGTTGGCGATCCCGACGACTGACAGCAGCACGCTGATCAACAGGATGTGGCCCCAGCCGAACAGCCCGTCGTACAGCGTCGCGAGCAGGTTGAACGCGAACGCCGTCCAGCCGGCCGCGATGCCGATCAGCAGCACTGTGACCAGCGCCGAACCGACCCGGCCGAGGATCGACCTGGTCAGCAGCGCGTGCGTCCGGCCGGTGGTGGAACCGAGGTAGGCCGCCGGCAGCGCGTATAGCAGGTACGCGACGGCGCCGACCGCGTTCTGGCCTGCGTTGACCATCTCGTAGTAGTTGCCGTCGTTGATCGCGATCTGCAATACCGTGGCGACCACCGCGCCGAGGGCGAACACGCCGAACATGGAATAAGTGACGATATACCGGAAGGCGGGGCCGAAATCGAACTGGCCGGCCTTGGACAACGCGGCCATCATCCAGCCACCGGCCACGAACAGCACCAGTCCGACCGCCAGCGCGACCAGCATCGGCACCACTGGCCAGAACAGCTTCGGCTTGCCGTACCGCCAGGTGTCCGGCTCGTTGCCCCACATCACCGAGCCGATGGCGACGCCGACACCGGCCAGGAACGGCAGCGTCGTCTGGCCGGCCGACCCGGCGGACAGCACCGGTCCGGGGATCTCGACGAGGCCCTTGATCACCAGGTACAGCATCCAGACGATCATCAGCGGTGCCACCAGAT
>DATBCR010000540.1:0-13075 GCA_036270375.1 Pseudonocardiaceae bacterium
GAGTTGACCAGTTCGACCAGCCGGCCGCGCTCGTCGTAGCCGTACCGCAGCACCAGGACGTCCACGTCAGTGCCTAGTACGTGCAGTTCGGTGATCCGGCCGTGTTCGGTGTGCAGGGCCACCAGGTAGCCGGCGGAATGCCGCAGCACGGTCGGGATGCCCTGCTGGTCGCGCTCGACGTCGATCCGCTGGTCGCCGGGACCGGTGATCGCGTCCAGTTCCACGATCTGCGCCCGCGCACCGGTCCGCGTGCCGAAATGCAGCGTCCGATCGCCGACGGCGAGGGTGTGGCCGCCGGACGGATCGACCGTGAGCGGCCATCTCGGTCCGGCCGCCGGAAGCACCGGCTGCTCGGCCGTTGGCGTCGGGTAGACCAGGATCAAGCCGTCCGGCGCGAAGTAGCAGACGCCTTCGTCGTCGATCTCCAGCCGCTGGTCGACGGTGGCCGCCCAGGACGCGCCGAACAACCGGCCCGCACGGTAACTGGAGATATGCGTGCGTTCCAGCAACAAGGGCAGCGCGCCGGGCAGTTCGAGGTCCAGTTCGACCGTGACGACATCGCCGGTGGCCACATCGACCGGGTCCGACTTGCAATTCCGGTTTCCGGCCGGCGTCGCGGTGTCCTGCGGGTTCTTCGGCCGGTGCGGGCCACTGCCGTTGTGTGTACTGCCACTGTTCCCGCTGGAGCCGTGTCCGGTCGACGGACCGCTGCCGGGTGTGGTGCTGCGCGGCCGGGTGTCAGCCGCCCCCTTGTCGTGGATGCTCTTGAAGGCGCTTTCGTGCCGGTTCTCGTTCGCCACGTGGCTGTCCGCGTTGGCGTGCAACCGTTTCCCGGCTCCGCCGATGACCCGGCCACCCTCGCCGAAGACCTTCCCTGTGACGTCCATACCCCGGCCGAACGCTTTCGCGATCGCGGCGCCGAACCCGGACCTGTCGCCACTGGCGTGCGAGGTCAGCCGCTCGCCGGTGGACTGCAACTTCTGCCCGCCCTGCGTCAACTGGTCACCGAAGGTGCTCAGTTTCGAACCCGAACCGTGCAGATCGCCCGGTCGAATGCGGAACCCGGATCCGCCGCCTGCCATTGTTCTCCCCTGCCCGCTGGCCACGGTGTGAATGAGATCTACAGCTCTACATTATTCGCTCACATCAGCGTGCGCACATCCGCCACATCGTACTCGGCCACCGATCCACCGACCATTGCGCCGCCCTGCTCGTCGCTGGGACCGCTGCCACGGAAAGCCTCGACCGCCGCCTGCGACTCCCAGCGCTCGAAGACGCAGATGCGGCCGTCATCCACCAGATCCGCGGTGATCGAGAAGTCGAGGCAGCCAGGTGCTTGTCGGGCCTGCTCGACGACGCCGACACACCCCGCGAGATAGGCTTCGCGCTCGGGCGGCTCGACCATGATCTGCCCCGCGACGATCACCATGTGCTGCTCCTGTGTTGCTGGGGTTCGAACCGATCGCCGCACAGGTTACGCGGACTGGCGCAGGCCGGATAACTTGCGGTACGGCGGTACCTGGTCGACTGTCTCGTACGCCGTCAGCACCGTGTCGCGTTCGATGTCGGCGCGGACCTGTTCTCCGTCCTTTGTGGTGGGTAAGCCGAGGGCGACAATGCGTTTGGAGAACATGTCAGGTCACCGCCGTTCGTGCCGCTATGTGGTCGATGAATCCGTACTCGAGCGCCTCGTGCGCGGTGAACCACCGGTCCCGGTCCGCGTCCTCCGTGATGCGTGCCAGGGTCTGGCCGGTCTGCGCCGCCGTCAGTTCGGCGACCTGGTGTTTCATCTTGCCGAACACCGCGGCCTGGATCGCGATGTCCGTTGCCGTGCCGCCGACGCCTGCGGACGGCTGGTGCATCAGCACCCGCGTGTTCGGTAACACGTACCGCTTGCCCCGTGTACCCGACGACAGCAGGAACTGGCCCATCGACGCGACAAGACCGATTCCCCACGTCGCCACGTCCGGCTCGATCAACTCCATCGTGTCGTAGATGGCGAGGCCCGCGGTGACCGCACCACCTGGCGAGTTGATGTAGAACGTGATGTCGGCATGTGGATCCTCGGCCGCCAGCAACAGCAGCTGTCCCGTTATCCGGTTGGCCACCTCGTCGTTCACTTCCGTGCCAAGGAACACGATTCGTGATCGCAGTAGCTGTTCGAATACGGTGTCGTTCAGGGTCATGTTCTCGCTCATGTGATCGAACGTAGCGAGAGATCATGAGCGGGGCAGCCATGTTCGCTGAGAGCGGTGTTCGCTGAGAGCGTTGCGGGGCCTGCGCACGCCAAGAGATCGGATCTCTGGGCCGCCTGAATCGGTACCGGCAGCCGTATGCAGATCTCGCATATTCACCGTTGGGCGTCGAAAACCCCGGTGGCAGCGCCGTTTTCGCGTGATCGTCGACCAGTAAGCCGCTTGTGACCTTGACCCGTTATGAAAACGTTTACATACTATGAATCCCGAACCGTGACGAGGAGAGGAGACGAGCCGTGTTCCGCAAGAGCTTGCCGGTCGTACTGGCCGTCGTCGGGTTGCTGGCATTCTGGCCGGGCAGCGGCAACGCAGGCGCCCTGCCCGGCCACCCGGCCGCGACCCCGGTGTTCAACGTGAAGTCCTTCGGTGCCAAGGGAGACGGCTCGGCCAACGACACGCCGGCCGCGAACAAGGCGATCGTCGCGGCCAACGGCGCGGGCGGTGGTATCGTCGAGTTCCCGGCCGGCACCTACAAGGCCGGCGGCTCCATCCACCTGCTCAGCAACGTCACCGTCCAACTGGACGCGGGCGCCACGCTCGCCGGCACCAGTTCCGGTTACGACGCACCGGAAGCCAACCCGAACGACAAGTTCCAGGACTTCGGGCACAGCCACTTCCACGACGCGATGATCTGGGGCAACGGCCTGACCAACATCGGCTTCACCGGCGCCGGCACGATCGACGGCGGCGGCCACTTCATCACCGGCAACCCGAAGTCCGGTCAAGCGGACAAGCTGATCTCGCTGACCCGCTGCACCGGCCTGACCGTCGACGGCATCACCCTCAAGCGCGGCGGCCACTTCGCCATGCTGACGAACGACTGCAACAACATCACGTCCGACCACCTGACCATCGCCACCGCGAGCGACCGGGACGGCTGGAACGTGATCAACGCGCAGCATGTGCACATCACCAACATCACCGACGCGTCCAACGACGACGCGCTGGTCTTCAAGAGCGACTGGGCACTCGGCCAGACCCTGAACAACGGCGACGTGACCGTCGACAACGCGCACCTGTCCGCCGGCTGCTGCAACGCGCTCATGTTCGGCTCGGAGACGTGCGGCAACTTCACCGGCTACACGTTCACCAACATCACCATCACGCACGCCGGCAAGTCCGGTCTCGGCATGGTGTCCATGGACGGCGCCAACATCTCCAACGTGCACTACTCGAACGTGACCATGTCCAACACGGCGTCCCCGATCATGGAGAAGATCGGCAGCCGACTACGCTGCGGCGGCCACCCGACCGTCGGCAGCATCAGCGACATCCACTACGACCTCATCACCGGCACCAGCGCGGGCTCGTTCAGCCCGACCCTGTGGGGCGCGAGCGGTCACCAGATCAGCAACGTGACCTTCAACAACGTCAACCTGAACCTGCCGGGCGGCCACGCGGCCATGTCCACCGGCGTGCCGAGCGACAACGGCGACTACAACCCGAACAGCATCGGCACCCGGCCGGCTTTCGGGTTCTACCTGCACAACGTCACCGGCATCTCGTTCATGAACAGCTCGTTCACGTTCAGCAAGAACGACGGCCGGCCCGCGTTCATCGCGAACTCGGCCGGCCCGGTGACCTTCGACCACGTCACCGCACAGCGTGGCAGCGGCAGCCCGTTCGACATCGGATTCCAGTCGGCCAACGGGTTCTGCGTCACGTCATCGATGAACACCACCGGTGGCGCACTGCGCGTGAACACCACCGGTTCAACGGCAGGCTGCTGAACAAGAGGCCCGGACACCCCATCGGTGTCCGGGCCTTCAGCTCAGCCGTTCTGTTCGTCCCGCCAGGCCAGCCACGCCTTCAGGTCGGTCAGGTCGTAGTCCGGCCCGTCCGCACCGACGGTGTACATGGTGATGCCGATGTCCCGCAGCTTCGGCCCCAGTTCGGCAGGCGAGCCGTCCACACCGGCGGACCGCTCGATCTCCGACGGATCGCGACCGACGTCCGCGCAGTGCTGGTCCAGGATCGCGACCTTGCGCGCCAGTGCAGTCGGATCGCCGAAGGCGTGCCAGATGTCCGCGTGTCGGGCCACCAGTTTCAGCGTCACCTTCTCCCCGCCACCACCGATCAGCACCGGGATCTTCCTGGTGGGCGGCGGGTTCACCAGCCCGAGCCGCTTCTCGATCCTTGGCAGTGCGGCACGCAGGTCGGCCAGCCGTCCCGGTGCGGTACCGAAGTCGTAGCCGTACTCGTCGTAGTCCCGCTCGAACCAGCCCGAGCCGATGCCGAGGATCAGGCGGCCGGCACTGATGTGGTCGACGGTGCGTGCCATGTCGGCGAGCAGTTCCGGGTTGCGGTAACTGTTACACGTCACCAGCGCACCGATCTCCACCCGCGACGTCGCCTCTGCCCACGCGCCGAGCATCGTCCAGCACTCGAAGTGCTCGCCGTCCGGCTCGCCGTACAGTGGGAAGAAGTGGTCCCAGTTGAACACGATGTCCACGCCGAGTTCTTCGGCCTCCGCCAGCGTGGCGCGGATCTTTGCATAGTCGGCGTGCTGGGGCTGGAGCTGGAAGGCCACCCGCAGTCGCCTGTTCGGTGCTGTCGTCACGGTCGCAGCCTAGCCGTTCCGCGAGTCGCCCCGGACGATCCGCTCGACGCCGTCCACCAGTCGGTCCACATCGGATTCGTCGGTGTACGGGGCGATTCCGGCCCGCACCGCGCCGGTCTCGTCCAGCCCGAGCCAGCGGGCGCACTCGACCGCGTAGAACGTGCCGGCCGGCGCGTTCACGCCGAGATCGCCGAGTCGCTGGTAGACATCGGCATTCGGCACGCCGGCCACCGAGAACAGCACCGTCGGCGTGCGCCTGCGGTCCGGCGACCCGTGCAGCGTGACCTCGTCGATCTTGGCCAGCCCGTCCTCGAGGCGCGTCCGCATCCGGTCCTCGTGCTGGTCCAGCTCCAGCATCGAGGCGACCAGCCGTTCGCGCCGGGAACCGTCGCCGGGCACCAGGTTCGCCAGGAAGTCCACCGCGGCCGTCGTGCCGGCCAGCAGTTCGTAGGGCAGCGTGCCCAGTTCGAACCGGTCCGGCACGGCGTCGCTGGACGGCATCAGCTTGTCCGGCCGGAGCGTCTCCAGCAGCGCGGGCGCGGCGGCCAGCGCACCGAGGTGCGGGCCGAGGAACTTGTACGGCGAGCACACGTAGAAGTCGGCACCGAAAGCCACCGTGTCCACAAGGCTGTGCGGGGTCAGGTGCACGCCGTCGAGGTACAGCAGCCCGCCGACCTCGTGTACCCGTGCGGCGATCGCGGCCACGTCCGGCCGGCTGCCCAACAGGTTGGACGCGGCCGTCACCGCGACGAGTTTGGTCCGCTCGGACAGCAGACCGCCGATCGCGTCCACGTCCAGTTCGCCGGTGGCACGGTCGAATTCGGCCCACCGCACGGTGGCGCCGACCGGTCCGGCGGCCAGGATCCACGGCCGGATGTTCGCGTCGTGGTCCAGCTTGGTCACGATGATCTCGTCGCCCGGCAGCCATGTCTTGGCGAGCGCCCGGGACAGGTCGAACGTCAGCGCCGTCATGCTCCGGCCGAACACGATCCCGCCCGGGTCGGCGTTGAGCAGGTCGGCCATGGCCTGCCGGGCGTCCGTGACGACGCCCTCGGCCCGGCGTTCGGCCGCGGTCACGGTGCCCCGGTTGGCGATCGCGGACGTCAGCGTGCCGGCGACCGCGTCGCCGACAACGTCCGGCACCTGCGACCCACCGGGTCCGTCGAAGTGCGCCGCGCCATCGGCCAGCGCGGGGAAGTGGGCCCGTACCTTGGCAATGGGATAGGACACGTGGGCTCCGTCCGGCTTGTTGTTGATCGTTCAACACACTCTAACGACCGGGCTGGATTTCACACACAACGTCATCGTGAACGCCTAATACTTGACGACTTATTTCAAGTCGCGATATCAAGGGTCATGTCGCTACCCCGTACCGCCTCCGACGGCATGCGCCGTCCACGGGCGAGGCTCGTTCGAACCCTTGCCGTGCCGGCGGCGTGTGTTGTCGCGCTCGGCGTGGCGCTGGTGCCGGCCACCGCGCACGCGGCCAACGAGACCGTGAACATCTGGCTAACAAGCACCAACGACTCGGCCGGACGCAACGTGACGAGAGGTCTGCAGCAGCAGGCGCCGGTGACGTTCGCGGCCGGTAACGCGAGCGGTGGCCAGACCATCACCGTCAACGAGAACACCAAGTTCCAGCAGTTCGTCGGCGCGGGCGCCTCGATGACCGATACGTCCGCGTTCCTGCTCGGCAGCAGCGGCGCGCTGTCCACGGCGACCCGGAACGGCACGATGACCAAGCTGTTCGACCCGAACAACGGCATCGGGCTCGATTTCCTGCGCAACCCCATGGGCGCGTCCGACCTGGCTCGCTTCAACTACTCGTACGACGACATGCCGGCCGGCCAGACCGACCCGAACCTGAACAACTTCTCGATCGGCTTCGACCAGACCGACATCATCCCGCTGACCAAGCAGGCGCGGCAGCTCAATCCGAGCCTGAAGCTGATGATGAACCCGTGGAGCGCGCCGGCATGGATGAAGTCCGACGACAATTTCACCAGCCACAGTTTCCTGCAGTCGCAGTTCTACGCCGCGTATGCCCAGTACTACGCCAAGACGTTCCAGGCGTACGGGGCGCAGGGGCTGCACGTGGACTACACGTCGGCCCAGAACGAGCCCGGCTGCTGTGATGGTTCGACGTATCCGACCATGAACTGGAACGGCAATGGTCTGGACTTCTTCACGGCGACCGACCTGTTGCCCGCGCTGCACGCGGCCGGCCTGACCACCAAGGTGCTGGCTCTTGACTGGAACTGGAGCCAGTACAACAGCTTCGCGTCACAGGAACTCAACGACGCCACGGTACGCAACGACCCACTGTTCGGTGGGATGGCGTGGCACGGCTATGACGAGGGTAGTGCGGCCGAGCAAACCACGGTGCACAACCAGTTCCCGAATATCGGGACGTTCGACACGGAGCATTCCGGTGGCACGTGGATCGCCAACCAGCAGGCCGAGGACATGTCGAACATCATCGACTACACTCGGAACTGGGGCCAGAGCGTGGTCAAGTGGAGCCTTGCGGTGGACCAGAACATGGGTCCGCACAACGGTGGTTGTGGTACGTGTACCGGCCTGATCACTGTCCACAATGGAGATGGCCGGAGTGGGCAGGTGGACTTCACGATCGAGTACTACGACATTGGCCAGCTGACCAAGTTCGTCAAGTCGGGTGCGAGCCGGATCGACTCCACCGCGAACAGCTCGGTGTCCAATGTGGCCTGGCAGAACCCGGACGGCTCGAAGGCTCTGGTCGCGTACAACACGACCGGGTCCGCGCAGCCGATGACGGTCAACTGGGGTGGCGAGCACTTCACGTACACGCTGCCGGCGGCCACTTCCGCGACGTTCACGTGGAGCGGCACGCAGAGCAGTGGTGGCGGCGGTGGCGGGACCGGCCCGATCACCGGCTTCGGTGGCAAGTGCGTCGACGTGGCCGGCGCCAACAGCGCGAACGGCACCCAGGTGCAGTTGTTCACCTGCAACGGAACCGCGGCCCAGTCGTGGACGGTAACCGGTGGGACGCTGCAGGCGCTCGGCAAGTGCATGGACGTCGCGGGGGCCGGCACGGCGAACGGTACGAAGGTGCAGTTGTTCGACTGCAACGGAACCGGCGCGCAACAGTGGACACACACATCGTCCAACCAGTTGGTGAACCCGAACTCCGGCCGATGTCTGGACGCGACCGGACCCAGCTCCGCGGATGGCACACCGCTGCAGATCTGGGACTGCTCGGGCGGCGCGAACCAGCAGTGGAACCTGCCAGCCTGACCCGGTCACAAGATCACCCGTTGGTGATCTTGCGCGATTCGAACTGATGTTCGATAGTGGTGACATGGAGATCAACTCGAAGGCGCCTCCGCACGGCGACGCGGCAAACCCCAGCCGCGCTCGTCGGCGGGGGCATGCCGCAGGCAGTCGGGCCGGACCACGCCGCTTCCGTCTCGCTCCGACCGGGCAACTGGCACGTGGACCATGTGCTGGCGGTGGCGGACAGTGGCGTTCGGTCAGACAGTGGCGTCGGTCAGAAGGTGAAGCCACCAGGGCGGTCGTTGCGGTCGGCGAGCAGGCCGGCGAGTGTGGCGATGGCGATCTCGGCGGGTGTTCGTGAGCCGATGTTCAGGCCGATCGGACGGTTCACGCGGGCGATCTCCGGTTCGGGCACGCCGAGTTCGGCCAGTGCCGCGCGGTGTGGGCCCGTGTGGCGCGGGTTGCCCATCAGGCCGATCCAGCGGACCGGGCTGGCCAGCACGTCTCGCAGCATGACGCCGAGCTCGCCGCGGTGGTGATCGGTGACGACGACGTCGGTCGCGCCGTCCGGCCCGGCGGCGTCGATGCTGGTCACGACAGTCATCCCGCTGGTGTCGGCTGCGGCACGGGCCGGATCGGGTTCGAGCAGCACCGGCCGGTAACCCAGATCACGGCCGTAGCGCAGCAGATGCTCGGCGACGGGCGACGCGAACACGGCGACGAGTGTGCGCTGCTCGGTGGTCGGACCGGCGGTGCCGTGGGCGACATCGCATGCGGCGACTTCGTGGTCTGCCATCCGTCTATTTTGGCACCACGCGGGGGTACCGGACCGGTGGCTGCCGCGCGCTATGCAGAATGACCGGGCACAGTGCCGTGATCCATCGGGGAGGTTGTACGTGACACAGCAGACGGGGAACGAGCCGGGAGAGCCAGAACGCGCACCACGCCACGCGGCGCAGGATGGTGCCCAACGCCACCCGCTCATTGACATGTCCCGCGACCCAACGCCGGGCGTGGCCGACCACGCCGCCCCCGGCAGCGAGGACGACGAGGAGGAAACAGGGGAGTAGCCCGAGCCCGCGTGGCCGGCCGGATTCGTTTGGCGGGTCCCACGCGCGGCGGCGGATCGCTTTCCGGTCGATGGCCGGGCGGCGGGTGCGGCGTTCGCGTCCGGCGCGTACAAGGCCTCAACGGCGTGCGCAAGCGCGTTGACCGCACTGGGCAGCGTGACGGCGACCGGCAGAGAAGTTCGGTCGGGCAGCGGGGAGCGGAGGAAGCCGCGGTTCTGCGGTGGCAGGGGGTGCTGGTGTTCTCGTTCGACCGGTTCATCACTGAGATCCAGATCGGCAACGTGTCCCGGACCGACCTGTCCAACCTTGCGGGACGTGTTCCGGGTCGGCGGGCTGCCGCCGTGGTGGGTCGGTGGCCTGGTGTTCATCGGCTGCGGGGCGCGGGGCTATCCGCGTTCTGCGGTGGAGGGGCAGCGGGGCTAGCCGCGTTCTGCGGTTGCTTCGCGAGCGGCTGGTGGTAGGTCGGTGTTCTCTGCGACAGGCCAGTGGTCCGGGCGGTTGCCCAGTGCGGCCAACTCGGCCACTTGCAGCCGGCACCAGGGCGATACCGCCAACTGTCCCGCGCTCACTTCGCCGATCAACTGGTCCCACGGCGTCCACCTGGTCGCCACGACCTCGTCCGGGTTGGGTTCGGGCTGGTCATCTGTGTGCGCCGCGAATACCGGGCACATCTCGTTTTCTACGACGCCGCTCTCCATTACTGCGCGGTAGCGGAACCGTGGTAGCACAAGGCTTATCTCATGGGCGTGGATGCCAAGCTCGTTGCGGAGCCGACGGCCGACCGCGGCGACCAGGTCCTCGCCCGGGGCCGGGTGGCCGCAGCAACTGTTCGTCCACACGCCCGGCCATGTCCTCTTGCCGAACGCTCGCTGGCTCAGCAGCAGTCGGCCCTGCCGGTCGAACAAATAGCACGAGAACGCCAAATGCAACGGGGTGTTTGCGTGGTGCACGGTCGCCTTGTCCGCCACCCCTACCGCGTTACCGACCTCGTCCAGCAGGATCACGTGTTCCACGTCGCCCAGTATGGTCAACGGGCCACCGGCGCGTCGGGTCGGTGGGCGAAGGTGCGCCGGTAGTCGTTCGGTGCGACGCCGACCACGCGATGGAAATGGTGCCGCAGCAGGGCTGCCGTGCCGAAACCGGCCGCCTGTGCGACGTCGTCGATGCCCAACTGTGTGTCTTCGAGCAGGCCACGGGCGTGTAGCACGCGCTGCATGGTCAGCCACCGGTGTGGCGTGGTGCCGGTCTCCGCGACGAACCGTCGGGCGAACGTCCGCTCCGACATCCTGGCGCGTGTGGCCAACTCGGCGACGGTGTGCTCGTCGCGCAGGTTCGCCAGCATCCACGCGAGCACCGGCTGCAGGCTGTCCCCCGAGCACTCCGGCACCGGCAGCTCGATGAACTGCCGCTGCCCGCCCTCCCGCTGCGGTGCGACCACCATCCGGCGCGCGATCGCGTTCGCAGGGCCGGTGCCCAGTTCGCGGCGCACCAGGTGCAGGCACGCGTCGATGCCGGATGCCGTGCCGGCGCTGGTGATGATGTTGCCGTCGTCCACGAACAACACGTTCGGGTCCAGGTCGGCGGCTGGAAACCGGCGGGTGAAGGCGGCCGCGTGGTGCCAGTGCGTCGTGCACCGCCGACCGTCCAGCAGGCCGGCCGCGCCGAGCAGGAACGCGCCGCTGCACACCGAAAGCACGGTCGCGCCCCGGTCCACCGCTGAGCGCACGGCGTCCAGCACCGCCGGCGGGTACTCGTCGCGGATGTCGAACGCCGGCACCGCCACCAGGTCGGCGCGGGTCAGCCCGGACAGGCCGTGCGACGGCGTGATCTGGGCACCGACGGTCATCGCCAGTGGCTCGCCGGGGCGTTCGGCGCACACCAGGAACTCGATCGGTGGCACGCCCTCCTCGGTCCGGTCTATGCCGAACACCTCGCTGAGCACGCCGAACTCGAACGGGGCCAGCCCGTCGATCACTACTACGGCGACCGTCTGCAACATGCTGTCAGCGTAACTGGCAGGATCTTTTCGCACAATGTCAGAGCTGCCACTGTTGGCGGGATATCCATCGTCGCATAATTAGTGCCATGGCAGAGACAGTGGTTTTCCTGGTGGTTCTGGCCCTCGTCGGCTACGCGGTGCAGCGCAATCATGTGGTCAAGCGCAGCCGTGATCCGGGGCTCGCCGGCAGCTCCACGGCCAACGACCGGGACGCCGAACGGGTGCACGCCGAACTGGACGCCGTGGGCGCGCACGCACCTCAGTACCGTGTGCGGCATGCACACGCTGGTGGTCCTTCGGCACGCCAAATCGGCATGGCCGGCGGACGTCGCTGACCAGGACCGCCCGCTCAACGAACGCGGCCGGCGCGACGCGCCGGCCGCCGGTCGGTGGCTGAGCAGCAACGCGCCAGCCATCGACCTCGCGATCTGCTCACCGGCGGCGCGCGCCGTGCAGACCTGGCAATTAGTCGCGGCCGAGGTGAGCCAGCCCGAATACCGGCTCGACGACCGAATCTACGACGCGTCGGTCGAACGCCTGCTGGACATCGTGCGCGAACTGCCGGACGCCGCCAGCACTGTGCTGCTCATCGGCCATAACCCAGGCCTCACCGACCTCGTCCACACGCTGACCAGCGAAACGATCGAACTGAAGACGTCGTCGATAGCCGTGCTGAACGGCCCGGACTGCTGGGCCGACATCAATCACGGGGCCACAATGGCCGGGTTCGAGACACCGCGCGGTTGATGTAGGCGTGCCCGACGCGATCGCTTGATCACGACACCGGCAGACGTTGTCGATTGTCGTGTTGCGCGGGGCGGATTGCTGGGTCGTCGTCGGTCAGGGTGACCCGATTGTCGGGTTGGAGACGCCGCGCGGTTGGCGTAGGCGTGTCCAGCGGGATCGCTTGTACCGCACGACATCGGCGACTACGCAGCTGATGTTGTCTGGACTCCGCAGTCGTTTCGCCGTGTCGATCAGGTGGTTGACCACGTCGGCCGGCTCGTGGATCGTGGTCATCGCGGCGTGGATTGCGTCCGGGTCGACTACACACGTGACGCCGTCGGAGCAGAGCAGGTATCGATCGCCCTCGATCGTTGGGTGAGCGAATAGGTCCGGCTCGGCCGCGCCGCCGGCCTGTAGTGCGCGCATCAGCACTGAGCGCCGGGGATGGGCCGCTGCCTCGTCTGCCGTGATGCGGCCGTCGTCCACCAGGCTCTGGACCAGGGTGTGGTCGCGGGTGAGCTGGCTGAGCGTGTCGTCGCGTACCAGGTACGCGCGTGAATCGCCGACGTGCGCCACTCCGAACCTGGTGCCGTCGAACATCATGGCCGTGAGGGTGCTGCCCATGCCGGTGAGTTCCGGGTCGTCCGCCGCAAGGTCGGTCAGGCGGCGCAGTACCACCGCCACCGTGTCCGCCAGTGCGGCCAGGGGATCTGCCGTGGGCAGCCGGGTGTCCAGTTCGGCGAGCACACCTACGGCGACCGCGCTGGCTACCTCGCCGTGTGCGTGTCCGCCCATCCCGTCGGCCACCGCGAGCAGGTGGGGGCTGGCGTAGACGGAGTCCTGGTTGAGGCGCCCGGATATGCCTGCGTCGGAACCGATGGCGTAGCGGAGGCTGTGTCTCACTGGTCCAGTAAATCAGTGGTTGAGTCAGTTCACAAGCAAGTGTTGTGTGGATCGCTGATGCACTAAACTGTCGGAATGAGTGAGGACACGACGGTCAACGCGGGGGACATCGCGCGCCTTGTGGACGTGGGGCGGGCGGCCGTGAGCAACTGGCGTCGCCGGCACGACGACTTTCCGCAACCGGTCGGTGGCACGGCGTCCAGCCCGCTGTTCTCGCTGCCTGAGGTCGAGAAGTGGTTGCGCCGCAACGGAAAGACTTATCAGGTCTCACTCGCCGAGCGGGCCTGGCAGCGGCTGCGCACGGACG
>DATBCR010000541.1:0-2805 GCA_036270375.1 Pseudonocardiaceae bacterium
GACTCCCGGGTGCGGGCACCGGTCGCCGATCGCGCGCTGCTGGTGGTGGCGTCGCCGTTCAACGCGCTGGAGATGATGGGCCGGCAGCTGTCCTTCTACATCCGCGCGCTGGCCTGGTCGCCACGCACGATCCGGCGCTACCGCAAGGAAACGCTGCGGCTGCTCACCGAGGTCAGCTTCGGTTCGGGCGCGCTGGCCGTGATCGGCGGCACGCTCGGCGTGATGGTCGGGATGACGTTCTTCACGGGCACCATCGTCGGCCTGCAGGGCTACGCATCACTCAACCAATTGGGCACATCGGCGCTGACCGGCTTCATCTCGGCCTATTTCAACACCCGTGAAGTGGCACCGCTGTCCGCCGGGCTCGCATTGTCCGCCACGGTCGGCTGCGGATTCACCGCCCAACTCGGCGCCATGCGCATTTCGGAGGAGATCGACGCCCTGGAAGTGATGGGCATCCCAAGCCTGCCGTACCTGGTGACAACGCGGGTGCTCGCCGGTGTGACGGCGGTGATCCCGCTCTACATCGTCGGTCTACTGTCGTCGTATCTCGCGTCGCGCGAGGTGACCGTGCTGTTCTACGGCCAGTCCGCCGGCACCTACGACCACTATTTCCACTTGTTCCTACCGCCGGCCGACGTGCTGTGGTCGTTCCTCAAGGTGATCGTGTTCAGCATCGTGATCATTCTGGTGCACTGTTACTACGGCTATCAGGCCAGCGGCGGCCCGGCCGGCGTCGGTGTCGCGGTCGGCCGGGCGGTGCGGGCCGCGATCGTGATCCAGACCCTGCTGGACTTCTTCCTCAGCCTGGCGATCTGGGGTTCCACAACAACAGTGCGGTTGGCCGGATGAACGAACGGATCAAATACCAGGTGTTCGGCGGCGTGCTGCTCGCCGTCATCGCGCTGTTCGTCGCCGGCACGATCGCCGCGTACCACCAGGACTTCACGCCGGTCGTGCACGTCACCCTGGACACCGACCACGCGGGCAACCAACTCGACACCGGTGCCGACGTGAAGGTCCGTGGCGTGCTGGTCGGCGAGGTCCGCTCGATCCGGTCCACCGGCAGCGGCGCCCAACTCGACCTCGCGCTGCAGCCGGACAAGGTGGGCCTGATCCCGACCAACGTGACGGCACAGCTCCTGCCCAAAACCCTGTTCGGCGAACGCTATGTGGCACTGCAACTCCCCACGCAGCCCTCGGGCACGCACCTGGCCGCCGGGGACGTGATCGCACAGGACCACAGCACCACGTCGATCGAGGTCGAGAAGGTGCTCAGTGACCTGATGCCGCTGCTGCAAGCGGTCCGGCCGCAGCAACTCGCGGCGACGCTGGACGCGATGTCCGCCGCATTGTCCGGCCGTGGCCAGCAACTCGGCCAGACCCTTGTCGCGCTGAACGGTTATCTCACCAACATCAATCCGTCGCTGCCGGACCTGAACGCGGACATCAAGAGGCTGGCTGCTGTGTCCGACACGTTCGACAAGGCCGCACCCCAACTGCTGCAGGCGCTGTCCGAGCTGACCACCACCAGCCGGACCATCGTCGACGAGCAGAACAACCTGCGCGCCATGTACGCCACCGTGACCAACGCGAGCGCCGACCTCGGCGACTTCCTGCGGGTGAACGAGAACAACCTGATCAACCTGGTCACCACGTCGACGCCGACCCTCGACGTGCTCGCCAGATACGCGCCGGAATACCCGTGCCTGCTCAAGGAACTCGTGGACAGCATCCCCGGCGAGGACCTCGCGTTCGGCAAGGGCACGAGCCACCCCAACTCGGGCCAGTTCACCATCGTCATCGCGGCCAGCCGAGGCAAGTACCTGCCGGGTGTGGACACCCCGCGCTACAACGACGACCGCGGCCCACGCTGCTACCCGGAAACCGTGCCCCCCAACCGTTTCCCGCAGTACCCGCCGGGCGGCCCCGTCAACGACGGCTCGACCCACGGGCCGCCGCCGAACGGCACCGGGAACGGCACCCTGCAGAGCCTGCTGCCGAATGCGATGCAGTCCACGCAGTCCACGTCGCCACAGTCGGCGGCCACCGTGCCGCAGGTCGCCAACTCGCCGGCCGAACGGCAGCTCGTCGCCACCCTGCTGGCACCGCAACTCGGCGTGATGCCGGCCGATGTCCCCGGCTGGGCAAGCGAACTCGTCGGCCCGGTGTTCCGGGGGATGGAGGTGACCGTGCGATGAGGGGCCTGCTCGCGCCACTGATCAAGATCAGCGTGTTCACCGTGGTGACCGTGCTGCTCACCGGCGTCCTCGCGTTGACCATCGCGAACGTCCAACTCGGCCCGACCGACGGCTACAACGCGCTGTTCACCGACGCAACCGGCCTGAACACCGGTGACGACATCAGGATCTCCGGGGTCAAGGTCGGCACGGTGACGTCGATCCAGGTTGTCGACCACAACGACGCCCAGGTCGGTTTCCAGGTGGACGCGAGCCGCAGGCTGCCCGCGTCGGTGACGGCAACCATCAAGTACCGGAACCTGGTCGGCCAGCGGTACATCGCCCTTGGCACGGATGTCGGCGACCTCAACGCGACCCTGGCTCCCGGCGGCACCATTCCGTTGTCCCGCACCGCACCCGCGCTGAACCTGACCGCGCTGTTCAACGGCTTCAAACCGCTGTTCCAGGCACTCAACCCGGCCGACGTGAACAAGCTCGCCTACGAGATCATCCAGGTGCTGCAGGGCGAGGGCGGCACCGTCGATGACCTGCTCGCGCACACCGCGTCGCTCACGTCCACCGTGGCCGCCAAGGACAAGGTGATCGGCCGGACCGTCGACAACCT
>DATBCR010000542.1:0-2007 GCA_036270375.1 Pseudonocardiaceae bacterium
CTGACCTCCTTCAGGTAGCGGCCGGTGCCGGTCACGGTGCCGCCGGTGCCGACGCCAGCCACGAAGTGCGTGATCCGGCCCTCGGTCTGCTTCCACAGCTCCGGGCCGGTGCCCAGGTAGTGGCTGGCCGGGTTCTCCGGGTTGGAGTACTGGTCCGGCTTCCACGCGCCGGGGATCTCGCGGACCAGCCGGTCGGACACGTTGTAGTAGGACTCGGGGTGCTCCGGCGGCACCGCGGTCGGGCAGACGACCACCCGGGCGCCGTACGCCTTGAGCACGTCGCGCTTGTCCTCGGAGACCTTGTCCGGGCAGACGAAAACGCAGCTGTAGCCCTTGCGCTGCGCGACGATGGCCAGGCCGACTCCGGTGTTGCCCGATGTCGGCTCGACGATCGTGCCGCCGGGACTCAGTTCGCCGGACCGCTCGGCCGCATCGACCATCCGCAGCGCGATGCGGTCCTTCACGCTGCCGCCCGGGTTGAAGTACTCCACCTTGGCCAGTACCAGCGGCTTGAGCCCCGCGGCGACCGACGTCAGCCGCACCAGCGGGGTGTTGCCAACCAGCTCGATCATGTGCTCGGCGTACTCCACCGCGTCGTCCCCTCCACCGCAACCGTTCGTCCGCGAAAGCGTACCCGTGGGTTGTCGGGTTCTTCCCCGGTGCTAACTCACGCCCGTCCGGCGACGATTCGCAGGACAATGGGGGAAATCGGGAAGGGGAACGGCGGATCACCTGTTGCACCAGGTGACACGGGCGCTCGGGGAGGTGGGTCGCGATGGCGGGATTTCGGGGTATCAGGACCGCGGCGGTGGTGGCCGGCACGGTCGGCGGGCTGTCGAGCGCGGCCTACGGGTTGCTCGCCGTCCAGTCGAAACGGGCATCCGACGTGATCGGCGAACCGGAGGACGACCCGCTGAACGCGGACGGCGTCTACCTGCCGGACGGTAGTGGGCCGCACCCGTTCGGCATCGGACCCGATCCACTGCGGTTCGCGGTAATCGGTGACTCGGCCGCGGCCGGGCTCGGTGTCGACCTGCCGGCTCAGCTGCCTGGCGTGCTGCTTGCGAAGGCGATGGCCGAGGAGTCCGACCGGTCGGTGCTGTTGACCACGTACGCGGTCAGCGGCAAGACCAGCAGGGACCTGGCCGAACAGGTGGACCGTGCGCTTGCCGATCCGCCGACGGTGGCACTGGTGATCATCGGCGCGAACGACGTGGCGGAAACACTGTCGATCCGCGAGTCGGCCCGGCTGCTCGGTGCGCAGTTGGGACGGCTACGGGCGGGCGGGGCGGCCGTCGTCGTCGGCACGTGCCCGGATCTCGGTGCGGTCCGGCCGATCCCGCAGCCGCTGCGTTACCTGGCGAGCATGCTGAGCCGGATGGTGGCGCGAGCGCAACTGGGCGCCGTCGTGCGGGCCGGGTGTGCGCCGGTGGCGCTCGCGGAGCTGTTGTCGCCGGAGTTCTTCGCGCGGCCGGACGATCTGTTCAGCGACGACCGGTTCCATCCGAACGCGGCCGGTTACGAGGCGGCGGCGGCCATCCTGCTCGCGCCGCTGTGCATAGCCGCTGGGGTGTGGAAGTCAGGCGAGTCGGGCGAGTCGGGCGCCTGGGGTTCGACGTCTTCGACGGAGCCGATCGCACAGCCGATTCCGATTCGGTCGCTGCGGCCGGAGGTGAGTGAGACCAGCCTGGCCGGCTGAACCGTTTCACTCCGCCGGGGTGACCGCACGACACCACAATTTGCGGCTGGGCGTGGGTGCAAACTGGTCGAGGCTCCGTGTCAAGATGTGTATGAACGTGCCAGTGTGGATTTTTGTCGTGTTTGTCGGCGGTCGTCACTACGGTCGGCGGTGATGACCATGGTGATACAGGCCTACCGGTTCGTGCTGGACCCGACACCGCAGCAGGAGACCCTGTTGCGGTCGCACTGCGGTGCGCAACGGTATGCCTACAACTGGGGTCTGGCGTTGATTAAGGCCAACCTGGACCAGCGCGAGGCCGAGCGCTC
>DATBCR010000543.1:0-1935 GCA_036270375.1 Pseudonocardiaceae bacterium
TCACGAACAGTTCGACGCCGAGGTCGGCCGCGGTCGTGGCCAACGCCAACTGCCCCTGCTCGCTCACATCGAAAGCCGTTGCCTCCAAAGAGTTGTATAACACGGGCCGCGGTTCGGCCGGGTGCCGCAGCACATGCGCCCTCGTGTAGTCGTGCCATGCCCGGCTCGTCTCGCCGAACCCGTTCCTGGCATACAGGCCAGCGAAAACGGGCGTGTCCAAGGATTCGCCGGGCGCCAGCAGCCAACTCGTCGTGTCGTGGCCGAACCCGCCGGTCCAACCGACCCGGCCGGTCGGGTCGCGGTGCAGGGTGATCCGCCAACTCCCGCTCCAGGCAAGGGCCGCCGACCACACCTCGCCGGTGTCCTCGTCCGCGTCGCCCGCATCCAGCATCAGCCACGGATTGGCCTGGTGGCTGGTGATGCCGCGCCTGCTGGTGAACACGGTCTCGGCGACCGGCACCGGCGTCCGGTGCAGCTGGCACTCGCTGCTCCAGCCGCCCGCGACGTGGCTGACCCGGTAGTCGGACCGGCTCGGCAGGGTCCAGGCGGCGGAGTCCAGGCGTACCAACGTGATCGGGTCGTCGGCGCCGGTGTTGTGCACGGTGGTCCAGCGTTCGATGACGTCGCTGTCGTCGTGCACGCGGTAGTGCAACTTGACGGCAAGCGGGTAGTGCCGATCAGCCAGCCGGACCGTCAGGTGGCCGCCGTCCAGGTCGTACCCGACGTAGGTCCACTCCACGGCGGCCGTGCCGTCCGCGTACCGCAGCGCGAGCGACGGCGGCCCGAACCGTGGGCCGGCGGCGGCGGCGAGTTCGTCCGGGTCGGGCATGGTTTCGAAACTGCTGGTCAAGTGGTGGCCGGCGACGGGCAGCGCGATGACGTCGGCCACGTCGAGCGGTGCGCCCCAGTACACGTGTCTCGGCGTGTCGTCATCGGCCAGCCGCAGCGCGTACGCGGTGTTGGGGGTGCGCAGCAGCCACAATCGGTCGGCTGCGGCGAACGTGATCGACGACATGCAGCACCTTTCGATAATTTCTGCACAAAGGAAACTATTCTGAGCCTACCGTCGCACGCCGTCCCGTTCAAGGTCCGGCCTCGACTCGGACATGCTGCCCGGCCAGCCCGCCGCCAATTGTTCACCAGTCGGATCTCGCATACTCTCTCGCTTACTTCGTAATTAATATTAAGGAGCAATCGTGGGCCAAGTGTTGGTGGTCCGCGGTGGATGGGCAGGGCACCAGCCGGTCGCGGCAACCGAACTGTTCCTGCCGGGACTGCGCAAAGCGGGTTTCGACGTGACCGTCAGCGACACGCTCGCGGTGTACGAGGACGCGGCCGCGCTGTGCCGGTTCGACCTCATCGTGCAGTGCTGGTCGGCCGGCGAGTTGACCGAGACGCAGTGCGCGGGACTGGTCACGGCGGTGCGGGCCGGTGTCGGCTTCGCCGGCTGGCACGGTGGTGTCGTCGCCACGTTCGCCGGCAGCCGGGACTACGTGCGCATGGTGGGCGGCCAGTTCCTGCACCACCCACCGGGTTTCCTCGACTACGGCGTGCGGATCCGCCGGCCGTCGCACCCGATCGTCAAGGGCCTGCACGACTTCAGGGTGCGCACCGAGCGGTACTGGGTGCTCACCGACGCGTACAACGACGTCCTGGCCTCGACGACCGTCCATCCCGGACCGGACGACGAGTTCACGGAGCCGGTGTCGATGCCGGTGGTGTGGACCCGGCGATGGGGTGCCGGCCGGGTGTTCTGCTCGACCATCGGCCATGCGCCCTCGGATCTGTTGCAGCCGGAGGTGTTCACGGTGACCGGGCGGGGCCTGCGGTGGGCGAGCCGGTAGCGGTGCTAGCTGTGTCGGCCTGAGCTGATGGCGGCCAGGAACCCCTTGCGTACCTTGGCGATCGTTTCGGCGGTCGGGGCGGACCAGATGT
>DATBCR010000544.1:0-1803 GCA_036270375.1 Pseudonocardiaceae bacterium
GCACGTGGCGGACCCGTTCACCGGGGCCAAGCCGTACCTCAACCCGGACTACGTCAAGGAAGTCCAGGCCCAGGCGTCCGCGGACGGGAACAACGCGGCTGAGGCCGCGGTGGCGAACTCCCAGACCGCGATCTGGCTGGACACGATCGCGTCCATCAGCGGCGGCACCACCGCGACCGGCACCCGCACCGGCCTGCAGCAGCAGCTCACCAACGCGGCTGCCCAGGGCACCACGGCCACCCCGTCCCTGGTCGAGATCGTGATCTACGACCTGCCGGGCCGGGACTGCGCGGCGCTGGCGTCAAACGGCGAGATCCCGGCGACCTCGGCCGGGCTGACCGAATACGAGTCGCAGTACATCGACCCGATCGCCTCGATCCTGAGCCAGTTCGCCAGCTCGCCCATCCGGGTCGTCGCGATCATCGAGCCCGACTCGCTGCCGAACGTGGTCACCAACCAGTCGAAGTCGGCGTGCTCCACCGCGACGCCGTACTACGAGACTGGCATCACGTACGCGCTGAACAAGCTGCACGCGATCCCGAACGTGTACAACTACATGGACATCGCGCACTCGGCGTGGCTCGGCTGGCCGAGCAACATGAGCGGCACCCCCGCCGTGTACAACACGGTGGTCAAGAACACCACGGCCGGGTACGCCAGCATCGACGGGTTCATCAGCGACACGGCGAACTACACCCCGACCCAGGAGCCGCTGCTGACCAACCCGACCCTGTCGGTCGGCGGCCAGCCGGTGGACTCGGCGACCTTCTACCAGTTCAACCCGACGTTCGACGAGCTCAGCTACGACACCCAGATGTACAACACGCTGGTGTCGGCCGGGTTCCCGTCCAGCAAGAAGTTCCTGATCGACACCTCGCGTAACGGCTGGGGGCCGACGCACCCGACGACGATCACCCAGGCGTCGGACGTCAACACCTACGTCACCGACAACAAGATCGACAAGCGGCCGTTCCGCGGCGACTGGTGCAACCAGAACAACGCCGGCATCGGCGCGCGGCCGACCGACCAGCCACTCGGCGCCTCGTCTCCGATCCTGGCGTTCGTGTGGATCAAGCCGCCGGGCGAGTCCGACGGTGACTACCCGACCTCGACCCACAGCCACGGTGACCCGCACTGCGACCCGAACGGCACCAACACCGACGGCAACGGCGGCACCTACTCCACCGGCGCGATCCCGGGCTTCGATGTCCCGGCCGGCCAGTGGTTTGCCGCCGAGTTCCAGATGCTGGTCAAGAACGCCTTCCCGGCCTTGTGACCGCAGCAGCCTAGCCCGCGACAGCCGCCCCCTTCCGTTCGGGATATTCCCGAGGGCAGGGGGCGGCTTGCGCATGCCGCGGCCAGGTACGGATCCTGTCCCGGCCGCTTCCTCTTTTCCATTACTCCGAACGGACCCGGCTGACTCCCACCCGCCCGGCTTCCTCTCATGAGGGGCCGGCGAGGTGCTCGGCGTATTCAGGTCAGCACGTTAGCGTCAGGGTTGATGGCGCTGTGCCCGTCGCGGTGAACCCGATCGTGACCGAATAGGTCCAGCCGATCCACTGGCTGCTGCCGAGGTAGGACACCAGGCTCTCGAACCATTGGCCCTGTGAGCCCGCGGCGCTGGACTCGATGTCGGACGCGGTGTTGTCGGTGTGCGGAAATGCCCGGCCAGGCGAGTGCGTCGCCTGGCCGGGCGCCGCGCGGCGGACGGGCCTCAGCTGGCCTCGATGCCGCCCCGACCCGCCTGGTGCTGGCCTCAGCCGGCCGGCAGAGCCTGCAAGATGGCCTTGTAGGCCGCGCCGT
>DATBCR010000545.1:0-18679 GCA_036270375.1 Pseudonocardiaceae bacterium
CGGGCATCCTCGGTTCGAGGATGCCCGCCACCGGTGCATTGCCGTACCGGTCCCGAAAATGCCGGTCGGCACCGTCCATTTGTCGACGGTCGTCTGGACCGTCCATATCAGACTCCCGCGCGATTTTGATCGATTACTCGACGATTCTCCGTGACGTGCCGGTTCGGTGTCTTCCTCACCCTTGCGGTATGCGGCACACCTGTTGGCCGGCCACGGTTGTGCAGTGTTCCGGGCCTGGATCAGGCCAGCCCGCGCAAGCCGGGCGGCGGAGCGCAGAATGGGAGAAGACACCAGGAACTCGTCAGACGCAACATATGTGTAGTTCATATGTCCGAGGTGATCCGCTCCGTGTTGCGCACATTATTTCCACATGGCCCGGGCCACCGACAGCACCAGAGGGCGGGTGAAGCCATGCGCGGTGATGACCGAATCGCGATCGTCGGCATCGGCCTTCGTTATCCCGATGCCGACTCGCCGGGTGAACTGTGGGAGAACGTGTTGTCCGGCCGTCGCCCGTTCCGGGACCGGCCCGTGCGCAACGAGCGGCCGGCGGCCCACGAGATCAATCGCCTGGCACTGGACGTTGTGTCCGTTGCGCTCGCCGACGCCGGATTCCGAGACGGGGACGGGTTGCCGAGACCGGCCACCGCCGTCGTGCTCGGCAACAATCTCCCCGGCGCCGATGACATGGCGATCGCCGGTGAGATCTGTGATCACTTCGACTTCGGCGGCGGTGGGTTCGCCGTCGGCGACGGGGGCTCGTCCGCGCTGATGGCGGTGGCGACGGCGGCCGACGCGTTGGCCGATCACGATGTCGACGTCGCTATCGCCGGCTGCGTCGGCCAGTGCGTCGACCTCGCGGACGAGTTCGACGGAGCCGGTCTGCTGGTCATGATGCGTGCGGCCGACGCGATCGCGCAGCACAGGCGGAGTTATGCATGGATAACCGGGTCGGGCGTGTCCTCGGACGACCTTGACCATGGGGGTTCCGACGGGCACCAGCTCGCCATTGCCGGTGCGGCGGCGGTGTCCTCGGCCCGTCTGGCGGCCGATCTGACCAGCCGGCCGGCGGTACTCGGTACGGCGACCGGGCTAGCCGGCCTGATCCGAGCTGTGCTTGCCGTATACCACCAGGTGATCCCGCCTTCAGCCGATCACAACGACGCGGTGCTGTGGCCCGAGGACAGACCGATCAGGGCAGGCGTGTCGGCACGGGGAACCTCGGGGATCACCACCCACGTCACGATCGAGGAACCGCACGGGCGGGCACGCCGCAGCGGGCTCTGCCGGCGGACCGTGGCGCTGGTCGCCGGGCGCCAGGACGCCGAAGTGCTGCTGCTCGACGCCCCAGACATCGCGGGACTGCGGGCCAAGGTCGCGCGCCTCGCGGCGCTCGCGCCGAGGTTGGCCCACGCGCAGTTGACCGACGTGGCCGGCATCCTGGCCGCCGAGGAGTCCGGCCAGCCGGTGCGCGCGGCCGTGGTGGCCACCGGACCCTCGGACGCGCATCGCAAGCTGATCCGCCTGCTCGACGAACTGGACTCCGGGCAGCACACGGTCTTCGCCGCCACCGACGGCATCTTCCTCGGTCACCGCGCCGCGCCGCCCCGGATCGCCTACCTGTTCCCGGATCAGGGTTCCGGCAACCGTGTGGTCGGCGCGATCCAGCGTAGGTTCGCGTTGGCGGACAACATCTTCCGGATCGCCGGCGAACCGGCCTATGCGGGCCGGCCGGCGACATGGACACCAACGGCCTGCGCGACGGCGTCCTGTGCCGTCGTGGCGTCCCTGGCCGCGACACGGGTTCTCGGCGCGCTCGGCATCGAAGCCGACCTCGCCGTCGGACCCGGTCTCGGCGAACTGACCGCGCTGGCGTGGGGCGGCGCGCTGGGTGGTGGAGAACTGCTCCGACTGGCCGCCATGGCAGCGGAACCACCGGCCGACACGGCCATCGGGCCACTCACCCGGACCGTCGTGTCCACGGTGACTGGCCGGCCGCTGGACCGCGACGCCGATGTGCGGGCACTGACGCGCGACCGGCTCTCGCACCCGGTCCATGGCGACACCGCGACCGTGGCGGCGGTGACGGCCGCCGTCACCGGTGCCGACCTGGCTGTCGAGGTCGGCACGGGACACACGTTGTCCGAACTGGTCGGTCGGATCGCGTCGGCGACGCCGGTGCTGTCCATCGACATGGGCAGCCAGTCGTCGGTGCCGCTGCTGCGGGTCGTCGGTGCGGCGCATGCCATCGGCGTCGCCCTGGACACCACCATGTTGTTCGCCGGCCGGGTGATCCGGGCCCTGCCGGCCGATCTGGATCCGGCGATTCCGCCCGGCCCGGTCAGATCGGTGCCGGCCGGCACCGACGACGTGCCCGGCGTCGCCCCCTGGGTCTCCGCATTCTCGGTTGATTACGTGCGCACGACCGGGCCAGCGCTGCCGATCGGCGGCGCTGGTTCGAGCGCGTGGTCAGTCTTCGCGTCACCGGGGCATCCGCTGGCCGAACCGCTGCGCTCCGCGTTGGCGACAGTCGATGGCGGTGGCGGTGTCGGTGCCGGCGTGCTGCTCTGCCTGCCGGACAGCGGCGAGGACCACATCGACCTGATCGTGGCCGCGCGCGCGGCCGTCACACCAGGTCGTCGGTTCGTCGTGGTCGGGCACCGGTTCGGTGCGAACGCGGCCGCCCGCACCCTGCACAAGGCCATGCCGTCCGTCGCGACCACCGTGGTTGATCTTGCCGACCCGACACCGGTGGACGCGCACCTTGTCGACAGCGCGGTGCGGCGGGTTGTCGCTGAGGTCGCCGCCACCGTCGACATCGTCGAGGCGCGCTACGACACCGACGGCAACCGCACCGTGCCGGTGTTGCGTGCGCTACCACCGGAAGCCGGCGTGATCGTGTCCTCCCCGCTCGGTACGACGGATGTGCTGCTGGTCACCGGCGGCGGCCGGGGCATCGTCGCCGAGTGTGCGCTGGCCGTCGCGAAGGACTCCGGCGCGCGGATCGCCCTCATCGGGCGGTCAGATCCGGCGGTGGACATCGAACTGGCGGCGAACCTGGCCCGCATGTCCTCGGCCGGTGTCCGCGTCTGGTACGAGCGTGCGGACGTGACATCGGCCGAACAGGTGCTGGCCGCGGTCGGCCGGATCGAGGCCGATCTCGGTACCGTGACGGCGATCCTGCACGGTGTGGGATGCCACGAAGCCGCTCCGCCCGACCTCGACGTCGCGTCGTTCCGGCGGGCGGTGGCACCCAAGGTGTTCGGGCTGCGTGCCGTGCTGGCCGCTGTGCACCCCGATCGGATCAAGCTGCTGGTCACGTTCGGCGGCATCGCGGGCCGGGCCGGCCCGTGCGACGAGCCGCAGCATGTCACGGCGGACGACTGGAGCCGTGAGCTGACCGTCCAATTCGGACTCGCGTACCCCAGGTCGCGTGCCGTGGCCGTGGCATGGTCGGTGTGGTCCGGGCCGGAGCGGGCGGACGTGACGCCGATCTCCACCGATGGCGCGATTGCCACACTGCGGCGGATACTCGCCGACCCCACGGTGGGCCCCGAGCTGTTGGTGAGCGGCCGGGCCGCCGGACTGGCCGCCCTCGCCGGACCGTCCGCGTTGCCGGGGACACGGTTCGTGGACCGGGTTCTCGTGCACTATCCGGGCGTCGAACTGGTGACCGAGGCCGACCTGCACGCCGACACCGATCCTTACCTCGCCGATCACCCGTCCGACGGCGAGCCGTCGTTCCCGATGGCGCTTGGCATCGAGGCGATCGCCCAGGCGGCCGCGGCGCTGACCGGCTGGCGCGACCCGGCGGTGCTTGAGAACGTGGAGTTCGGCCTGCCGATCCCGGTACCGCCCAGCGGCTCGACCACGATACGGACGGCCGTGTTGGTGCGGGACACCGAAACGGTCGACGCGGTGGTCCGCAGTGGACGGACCGGATTCGGCACCGACCACATCCGGGCGCGGCTGCGGCTGCCCCGGCCGGTCGTGCCGGCCACCCACCCGAGAAGCGCGTTGTTGCTGCCGACAGTGCCGATCGACCCGATCACCGAGTTGTACGGCGGAATCCTGCCGCAGGGCAAGCAGTTCCAGCGACTGCTCGGCTACCGCCGGATCAGCGCGGCACACGTGGTCGCCGAGGTGAGCACGACATCGCCGACGCCGTGGTTCGCGCCCGCGCTGTCGCAGGAATTGGTGACGGCCGACCCGGGCACCCGAGACGCGGTGATGCAGACCGTCCAGGCTTGCGTGCCGGACGCGACCCTGGTGCCGCTCGGTGTCGCGCGGCTCCACCTGTCCGCGCGGAACGGCCAGGACACCGAGTACGTGGTGGTGGACGCCCGCGAACGGCGTTCTGACGACGAGACCTGTTGCTATGACGTCGATGTGTTCGATCCGGCCGGCACGGTGGTCGAACGCTGGGAGGGCCTCACCTTCCGCACGGTCCGCACCGGCGAACGGCATGGGCCGTGGGTGCCTGCGCTGCTCGGACCGTACATCGAGCGGACGGTGCGGCAGGTGTTCGGCGGTCACCCCGCCGTTGTCGTCGAACCGGACCCGACGCCCTGGATTCCGGGCGCCGACCTGGATCAGCGAGGCACCGCCGACCTGGCCGCGAGCAGGGCCTTCGGACATCCGGTCCGGTTGCGCTACGGCCCCGACGGGCAGCCCGACATGGTCGGCGCCAGCGTGTCGTTGGCGCGGGACGCAGGTCTGACCCTGCTGGTGGCGGGCCGTGGACGGCTCGGCTGTCATGTCGGGACCGCGCTCGGCCGGACCCCGGCCGACTGGGCCGACCTGCTCGGCGACCACGTGGTCGTACGCGACAGGTTGACGGCCGCGTCCGGCGAGTCGGCCGCCGCGGCCGGGGCCAGGGTGCTTGCGGCGCTGGTGGCCCTCCGCAAGTCCGGCGTCCCGCCGACGGGGGCACTGACCGTGGATCTCGACCAGCCGGACGGGTGGGTGCTGTTGGGTACCGCCGTCGCCACCGTCGCCACGTGGGTGACGAACGTCGCCGGCCGCCCGGATCCGGTCGTCTTCGCGGTCCTGTCCGGCACGCGACGCTGACCACCTCGTATGCGACGCTGTCCCGATGGATGACAGGGACTGGGACGAGCGGGTGGCGGCGCTGTGGGCGTCGATCGACGACCACGACGAGGACGATTTCCTTGCGCTGATGGGAAAACTCGTCGCCGAACGACCGGCGGACGATCCGGTCCGCCTGTTCGAGCACGCTTCCGCGTTCGACTCGACCGGACACCCCGACCTCGCCGTGGAACACTATCGCGCCGCATTGCGGTGCGGCTTGTCAGGGCAACGGCGCCGCAGGGCGACGATCCAACTGGCCAGCTCGCTGCGCAACCTCGGTCGGGCCGACGAGAGCGTCGCACTGCTCGTCGCCGAACTCGACGCCACATCGGACGACCTTGACGACGCCGTGCGTGCGTTCCTGGCGCTCGCGCTCACCAGCGTCGGCCGGGAACGCGAAGCGGTGTCGATGGCTTTGACCGCATTGGCACCACATCTCACCCGGTACAACCGTTCCCTCACGGCCTATGCCGGCGACATCGGTGTACCTGGCACCTGAATACCGGCGCCGACCGTGCGAAGTCGAGACACACCGATGTGGTCGGTTGCCCCGCCGTCCTGGGGGCAACCGACCACTGGTTCCGTACCGTTTGAATTCCAGATCAACTCTGTCCTGCCTCCGCAACCTCCAGTCGTCCGTTCCAGGTGTCGTGATCGATCTTGCGTAGCCGTTCCTCCTCTCCCTGCTCTATCCGGGCCATCACCCGCCGCAGAATGGGTGGCGCCATCAACGAGGTCACGACCGCGACCAGTACGACGATCGTGTATGTGGCGGAGTTGAGAACTCCGAGCCGTAAGCCGGTCAGGGCGACGATCACCTCGACGACTCCGCGCGCGTTCATACCGGCTCCGAGGGCGAGACCCTCCAGCTTGGTGAGCCCGCTGATCCGGGCGCCGAGATAGGCGCCACCGAACTTGCCGAGGACCGCCACGACCAGTACGGCCAATCCGGTGAGTGCGACCGCCGGCCTCGCGAGGGCGGACAGGTCGACGCGCAGCCCCGCGGTGGCCATGAACAGCGGGGCGAAGACAGCCAGCACGACCGACCGGAGCGGCGCCAGCTTCACCTGGGCCGGCTTCGCCTGTGCGACAAGGATGCCGGCGATGAAGGCGCCGAAGATCGGTTCGAGGCCGAGCGCGAGAGTGGTGATCGCGCCCAACACCACGATGATGATCGCGGCCGCGATCGCAGGCCCGGACTCGGCGGACTTGGCGGCCCGCATCATGATCCGGCGTACCAGCGTGCGACCGATCGTCGCGGCGAACGCCACGAACACGGCGAGGTAGGCCACCTGGACCGAGATGTGCGCGAAGCTGACCCCGACGGTGGCGGCGGCCGAGACCACCGAGAGCAGCAGCCAGCCGATGGCGTCGTCGACCATGCCGGACGCCAGGGTGAGCTGCCCGATGTTGCGGTGCAGCAGTCCCATGTCGGTCAACGTCTTGGCGATGACCGGGATGGCCGACACACACATGGCCACACCGAGGAACAGCGCGAAGACCCCACGGCCGGCCTGGGCGTGTCCGGCCACCGATGCGGGCAGCATCAGGGCGAGCGCGATGCCGAAGAACAGCGGGATCAGCAGGCCGGACAGACTGACCGCGACAGCGGAGCGGCCATAACGTTTCAGAATGCCCGTGTCGAGATGGGTACCGGTGATGCCGACCAGCAGCACGACGCTGAACTGGCCGATGCCATCGAGTAGATGCGTCTGTTCCGCCATGTTCGGCAGGAGCCAGTGCGAGATGCCTGGAGCCAGATGACCGAGCAGTGAAGGTCCGAGAAGAATCCCGGTAACGAGTTCACCGACGATCGATGGCAGTCCGATTCGCGCGGCGAGATTGCCAAGCAGGCGCGCCACCAGCAACAGAACCGTCAATACTGTGAAGAACACCAGTAGGGGGTGTGGTGCCAGCGGCGCGACTGGCGCTAAGTTCATCGGCTGACCTCCTTTGATGACAATCCAGGCCGGAACGGGCCGGTTCCGCACTCTGTCAAGCATGACTCATGGATCCACCTATGACTTCTTCACGCATGCGCATGTGTGGCGGACACGGGTGGACATGTGAACGCCCCCCGCGTCGCGCATGACGCGGTACGGGGATCCATTGTGGATTCGTCAAATCAGGGTGGTCCGATCAGCCGAATCGGTCGCGGTCGCACCTCGCCCCGTGCGCAGCGGTTCGTTGGCGCCATAGCGCCGGCCACCGCTCCGACCGCGTGTTTCCGCTGGTTGGCCACAACGGCATAGCCGTGTCTCGACCTCACTTCGACTTCGGTTCGAGCCGCCAAAGTCATGCTGGTTGCCAAGGTGGGGCACGTACGCCGTGCACCATGACCACTCGGCTTCAGGCGGGGGAGGACCGTGGCAGCGAGCAGTTGTAGTTCAGTTCGGTGCCGGCCCAGCAGCCTTTTACGACGTCGAGTGAGACCAACCGGAAGTCCGCCGTGCGCACGATGCCGCGATGAACTGAGCGGAATCTGTTGGCGCTCGACGGATTGTACCACAGCGGTGATCACGAGCCAGTCGGACCATGCCGGCCGATCCTCCATCGGGTCCGTCGCCCCTGTGCCGACGACACCGTAAAGAGTTGATGAGGAGTCATCATGTTAATGGCCGTCCAGAAGGCGATTTCGTCGATGCACGATCGGTACTACGTGCCGATCACCCTCAACGAACTCGCCGCGGAAGTCCACGTCAGCCCATTCCACTTCTCCCGGATCTTCGCGAGGGTAACCGGAGTGACGCCCGGACGGTACCTGACGGCCGTGCGCCTCTTCGAAGCCAAGCGGCTGTTGCTGACCACATCCCTGACGGTGTCGGACATCGTCTGCAGTGTCGGTTACAGCAGTGTGGGTACCTTCACGAGCCGGTTCACCCGCGCGGTCGGCATGACGCCGACGCAGTACCGCGACCCCGAGGTGGCCGAGCTGCTTGTCGCGCTGTCGCCGAACTTCCAGCGCATTCCGTCGTTCGAGACGATGCGGGAGGCCGGCATCAACTGCGCCGCGCCGCAGCGATCCGGCGGGGCGCTGGTCGGACAGATCGAGATGCCCGACAATCAGCCGTGGAACACCCTGGTCGGAGTGTTCAACGATCCGGTGCCGCAGAGTGGTCCGGTCGCCTTCACCGCGATCGCGAACGGCACCTCCGGCGAGCTGATCATCAACAATATTCCGCCCGGCGAGTGGGTTGTCATCGCGGCCGCCGAGCGCTCGGCCACCACGTCGTCGCCAGGTGACTTCTCGATCGGCACCGCGCGCACACGGCTGACGATCACCCATGACGAGACCGTCTCGGTAACCGTCCGGATGCGCGCCCTGCAGGCGACCGACCCGCCGATCGCCGTCACCCTCGCGTCCCGACTCCCCGCGCTTACCCGCAGCAACGTCATGCCGGTCCAGGAATTTCGGCAAGTGGCCTAGCCGCGGCGGGACACGACGACCGGTGCCCGAGCGGACATTATATGAATTGTCAGATCGGGCGCTCGCGCAAACGTGAACCGTAGCCGGAGGAGAACCATTCGAATGACGCAGCAACGGGATGGGATCGCCGACCGGACGGCTGGCGGCGAGGCCGTCGATCGACTCGTCGTCGATCATCGCCGACCGGCTCGGCGCGACCCGTCCACACGCCGACTGGACCGAACAGCTGGTCGGGTTCGCTGTACGTACCAACACAGTTCGACTCGAAATGACCATTCGGAGCATACCTCGGGCATCGCATCGACCGGGCAATGCGGGAGAAGCGTTCGCCGAGGCAGCTGGTGCATGCTTGTCGTAACCTCGCGAACGAGAACTGGGAAAAATTCGCACCGCGGCAACAATTGACCGCGCTGTTCGGCGGATCCGCAATACATCGTTGGGCAGGTATCAGGCCGACATACTGGAGTACGGTGTTATGAGCGCACGAATTTCAATCGTTGGCATTGGCCTCCGTTATCCCGACGCCAGTTCGCCGGACGAACTATGGGAGAACGTGCTGGCCGGACGTCGTGCCTTCCGCCGGCTGCCGGACGAGCGGATGAACCACGAGGACTACTACTCGGCGGACCCGGAGGCGCCAGACCGATTCTATGCCGCGAAAGCCGCCGTGTTACGCGACTTCGAGTTCGACCGCGTCGGCTTCAAGATCTCCGGCAGCACCTACCGCTCGACCGACCTGACGCACTGGCTCGCCCTCGAAGTGGCGTCCCGCGCGCTGGCCGACGCCGGTTTCCCGGACGGCGAGGGGCTGCCGAAGAAGACCACCGGCGTCGTGCTCGGCAACAGCCTGACCGGTGAGTTCTCCCGTGCCAACCTGATGCGGCTGCGCTGGCCGTACGTCCGCCGCACGCTGGCGGCGGCGCTCGCCACCAAGAACTGGAGCGACGAGGAGACCAGTTCGTTCCTGCGGGATCTGGAAGCCACGTACAAGGCGCCGTTCCCGGAGATCAACGAGGACACCCTCGCGGGCGGTCTTGCCAACACCATCGCCGGCCGGATCTGCAACTACTACGACTTCGGCGGCGGCGGGTTCACCGTCGACGGTGCCTGTTCGTCCTCGCTGCTGTCCATCGTCACCGCGTCGAACGCGCTGCGCGAACGCGACGTCGACGTGGCCCTCGCCGGCGGTGTCGACCTGTCGATCGACCCGTTCGAGGTCATCGGCTTCGCGAAGACCAGCGCGCTGGCCACCGGCGAGATGAAGGTGTACGACAAGGACTCCAACGGTTTCTGGCCCGGCGAGGGTTCCGGCGTCCTGGTCCTGATGCGGGAGGACGACGCGATCGCCCGCGGCGCGCGGATCTACGCCAACATCACCGGTTGGGGCATGTCCTCCGACGGCAAGGGCGGCATGACCCGGCCGGAGGCGGCCGGTCACCGGCTCGCGCTCGACCGCGCCTACGGGCGCGCGGGCTACGGCGTCGAGACGGTCTCGTACTTCGAGGGTCACGGCACCGGCACCGCGGTCGGCGACTCCACCGAGTTGGACGCGCTGTCCAGCGCCCGCCGGATGGCGGACCCGACGGCCGCGCCGGCCGCGCTGTCCACCCTCAAGGGCAACATCGGGCACACCAAGGCGGCGGCCGGCGTCGGTGGCCTGATCAAGGCGACACTGGCGGTCTACCACCAGGTGATCCCGCCGGCCACCGGGCACAAGGACCCGCACCCGCTGCTGCTCGCCGAGGACGCGACGATGTACGTGCCGAGCCACGCGGAGCTGTGGCCGGCCGAGCAGTCCGTCCGTGCCGGCGTGTCCGCGATGGGATTCGGCGGCATCAACACGCACATCGCGGTCGAGCAGGCCGCCGGCGTCGAGCGTCGCGAGAACATCGACGAGCACACCAAGACGCTGGTCACCGGTCGCCAGGACGCCGAGCTGCTGCTGATCGACGCCAAGGACATGGCCGACCTGCGGGCGCAGGTGACCAACCTCATCGCGCTCACCGCGAAGCTGGCGATGGCCGAACTGACCGACCTCGCCGGCACGCTGGCGAGCGGCCTGTCCGGCAAGCCGGTCCGCGCCGCGATCGTCGCCACCACGCCGGACGACGCGCACCGTAAGCTGACCAACCTGCTCGCGCTGCTGGCGAGCGGCGCCAAGAACGTGTTCTCCGCGAACGAGGGCATCTTCGTCGACAACAAGGCGACCGCCCCGAAGATCGGCTACCTGTTCCCCGGCCAGGGTTCCGGCCGTGGCGAGATCGGCGCCATCCGCAAGAGGTTCGGGATCGCGGAGGAGGTCTACCGCAACTCCGGCGTGCCGACCGGCGTCGACCAGATCGCCACCGAGGTCGCCCAGCCGCGTATCGTCACCGGTTCCCTTGCCGGGCTCCGGGTGCTGCGGGCGCTGGGCATCGAGGCCGACATCGCGGCCGGGCACAGCCTCGGCGAGCTCACCGCCCTGCACTGGGGCGGCGCGATGGACGCGAAGCAGGTGCTGCGGCTGGCCAACATCCGAGGCAAGGTCATGTCGGTCGCCAGTTCGGGCAACGGCGCCATGGCCGGCCTCAGCGCCGGCCCGAGCCGCACCGAGCAACTGCTCGAGGGTGAGGACGTGGTCATCGCGGGGTACAACGCCCCCGAGCAGACCGTGATCTCCGGACCCGCCGACGCGATCGACCGGGTGTGCGCACGGGCTCGGGCCGAAGGCGTGAGCGCGAACCGGATCAACGTCTCGCACGCCTTCCACTCGTCGGCCGTCGAACCGGCCGCCATCGCGATGGCGGAACAGTTGGTGGAGTTCGAGTTCACGCGGCTGACCCGCGCCGTCGTCTCGACCCTGACCGGTGACGTGCTGCACGCGGCGGAGAACCTGCCCGAGTTGCTGCGCGACCAGATCCTGCAGCCCGTCCGGTTCCGTGAGGCCGCGGCCAAGGTCGCCGAGAAGAGCGACCTCGTCATCGAGGTCGGTCCGGGACGTGTGCTGACCGGCCTGTTCGCCGAGATCGCGCCGGACACGCCGGTGCTGCCGGTGGCCACCAACCACCATTCGCTCGCGAACCTGTTGCGGGTCGTCGGTGCGGCGTTCGCGCTCGGTGCCGCCATCGACGTCGACGTGCTGTTCGCCGACCGGCTCACCCGGCCGCTTGACCTCAACGGTGAGATGACCTTCCTGGCCAACCCGTGCGAAGCCGCGCCTGCCATCAACACGGACCTTGCCCATGACGACGGTCATGGCCGTATCGCCGCGACCGCGGGGGGCGCCACCCCTCGCACCCCCGCAGTCGCGGCCACCCAGGCCGCGGGTGGTGCGAACACCACGCTCGACCTGCTGCGGACACTGGCGGCCGAGCGCGTCGAACTCCCGCTCGACACGGTCACCGCGGACACGCATCCGCTCGACGACCTGCACCTGAGTTCGATCACCGTCGGTCAGATCATCAACGACGTCACCAGGACGCTCGGCCGGCCGCCGCTGGAAGGGATGCCCAACTTCGCGACGGTGTGTCTCGGCGAGCTGGCCGAGATGATCGACGAACTCGCGGAGACCGCCCAGCCCAAGGACACCGAAGGCCGCGAGGTCCCCGGCGTCGCCCCGTGGGTGCGGCCATTCGCGCTCGACTTCGTCAAGGCCAACCGGCCGGCCGTCGATGTCGGCGTCGGCGGGACGGCGAGCACGTGGTCGGTGTTCGCGCCCAAGGATCACCCACTGGCCCAACCACTGCGTGCGACGCTTGCCGGTGCCGGTCTCGGTGACGGTGTGCTGCTCTGCCTGCCGGCCGACAGCGACGAAAGCCACTTCGGGTTGTACCTCGACGCCGGCCGGCTCGTCCTCGGCGCGCCCAACGGCACCCGGTTCGTCGTCGTCCAGCACGGACTCGGCGCGTCGGGCCTCGCCAAGACGCTGCGGCTGGAAGACCCGTCGGCCAAGACCACGATCGTGGACCTGCCCAACGTCATGGCGACCTCGGCTGAGGACGTCCGCCGTACGGTCGACCTGGTGGTCGCCGAGGTCGCGGCGACGACGGACTTCGTCGAGGTGCGCTACGACGCCGACGGCACCCGCCGGGTGCCGGTGTTGACCTCGCTGGTCACGTCCGAACCGCACACCACACCGCTGGATGCCGAAGACGTCCTGCTGATCACCGGTGGCGGCAAGGGCATCACCGCCGAGTGCGCGCTCGCGATCGCGAAGGACTCCGGTGCGAAGCTCGCGCTGCTCGGCCGGAGCGATCCGGCCGACGACGCCGAACTGTCCGACAACCTGTCCCGGATGACCGCCGCCGGCGTCCGCTTCCGGTACGAGCGGGCCGACGTGACCAACGCCGAGCAGGTCGGTGCGGCGGTCGCCAGCTTCGAGGCCGACCTCGGGCCGGTCACCGCGGTGCTGCACGGCGCGGGTCGCAACGACCCGGCCGCCCTGTTCAGCCTGACCGAGTCCGGGTTCCGGGCCACCGTCGCACCCAAGATCGACGGCCTTCGGACCGTGCTGGCCGCCGTGGACGCCGACAGGATCAAGCTGTTGATCACCTTCGGCAGCATCATCGGCCGGGCCGGCCTGCGTGGCGAGGCGCACTACGCCACGGCGAACGACTGGATGACCGAACTGACACTGCGCTTCCAGAGCGACCACCCGCGCGCACGCGTGCTGGCGATGGAGTGGTCGGTGTGGTCCGGTGCCGGGATGGGCGAGCGGCTCGGTGTCGTCAGCGCGCTGATGCGCGACGGCATCACGCCGATCTCCACCGAGAACGGCATCGACATGCTGCGCAGGGTGCTTGCCGATCCGTCGGCCCCGCCGGTGCTCGTGCTCTGCGGCCGGACCTCCGGCCTGCCGACACTGCCGGTGGAGAAGCGCGAACTGCCGCTTGCGCGGTTCGTCGACCGGGCCGTCGTGCACTACCCGGGCATCGAGCTGATCACCGAGGCCGACCTGTCCGCAGGCAGCGATCCCTACCTCAGCGACCACCTGCTCGACGGCGACCTGTTGTTCCCAGCCGTGATGGGCATGGAGGCGATGACCCAGGTCGCCGCCGCGGTGACCGGAAGTGCTGGCGCGCCACTGCTGGAGAACGTGGAGTTCCTGCGGCCGATCGTCGTGCCGGTCGCCGGTTCGACCACCATCCGGATGGCCGCCCTCGCGCGGGACGCCGAGACGGTCGACGTGGTGCTGCGCAGCGGGGAGACCGGGTTCAGCGCCGACCACTTCCGGGCGCGGCTGCGGTTCCCCCGACCCGCGTTGCCGGCCGAGCCGGTCTCCACCGGGCCGGGGCTGCCGGTCGTCGCGGTCGACCCGGTGACCGAGCTGTACGGCGGGGTGTTGTTCCAGGGCAAGCGTTTCCAGCGGCTGAACGCCTACCGGCAGGCGAGCGCGCGGCATGCGATCGCCGAGATCGCCACCGGCGCCGACGTGTCGTGGTTCGCGCCTTTCCTGCCGCAGCAACAGATCCTGGCAGACCCGGGGACAAGGGACGCGATGATGCACGCGATCCAGTGCTGCGTGCCGGACGCAACCCTGTTGCCGCAGGGAATCGAGAAGCTGTACCTGGCGCAACCCGCCGAGCAGGACGCCGAGTACGTGGTGCTCGACGCCCGTGAGCGGTCCCAGGACGGAGACAGCTACATCTACGACATCGACGTGCTCTCACCGACCGGAGTCGTGGTGGAACGGTGGGAAGGGTTGACACTGCGCGCGGTCCGCAAGCGTGACGGCGCCGGCCCGTGGGTGCCCGCGATGCTGGGTTCCTATCTGGAACGGTCGCTCGAGCGAGTGCTCGGCGGCAGCCGCGCGGTGGTCGTCGAACCCGACCCGTTCTACGGCACGGCGGCGACGACGACGGAACGCCGGATCCAGACGGAACTCGCGGCCAGCAGGGCGATCGGTGGCCCGGCCGGGTTGCGCTACCGCCCGGACGGCAAGCCGTTGGCCGACGGCGTCGAGGTGTCCGCATCGCACAGCGCGGACCTGACGTTGGCCGTGGTCGGATCGGGACAGCTCACCTGTGACGTCGAGATCGCGATCGAGCGCACCGCGGAGGACTGGGCCGGTCTGCTCGGCAGTGAACTGCTTGCGCTGAGCGAACTGCTGGCCGCCGAGACCGGCGAACCGGCGACCGTGTCGAGCACGAGGGTCTGGTGCGCCCTCGAATGCGTCCGCAAGACCGGCGCCATGACACAGGCGCTTGCCGTGCACCGTGTCCACCCTGATGGCTGGGCGCTGTTGTCCACCGGAGAAGCGCGGATCGCGACGTGGGCGACGACGGTCAACGGGCAGTCCGATCCCGTGGTCTTCGCCGTTCTCGCGGGAGAGGAGAACTGACAATGACGGCCTACTACGAACTGCGCCATACGGTCGGCTTCGAAGAGACCAACCTGGTTGGCAACGTGTACTACGTCAACTACCTGCGTTGGCAGGGTCGTTGCCGGGAGATGTTCCTCAAGGAGAAGGCACCGCTAGTGCTCGAGGAGGTCCGGGTCGACCTGAAGCTGTTCACGCTCAAGGTCGAGTGCGAGTTCTTCGCCGAGATCACCGCGTTCGACGAACTGTCCGTTCGGATGCGGCTGGAAGAACTCACCCAGACCCAGATCCAGTTCTCCTTCGACTACGTGCAGTTGGCGCCCGATGGCCGGGAGAACCTGGTGGCCAGGGGGCGGCAGCGGATCGCGTGCATGCGCGGTGAGAACCAGGCGACCGCGCCGACCAGAGTGCCGGAGCAACTGCGCGAGGCCCTGGCCCCGTACGCGGAGGCGGGCGTGCTCGCTGGCACGACCGCACGGACCAAGGGAGCCTAGCGTGATCAGGATCGACGGATCCTCGAAGCGGTCGCCGGCGAAGGCGCTGACGACACCGGGGCAGCGGCACGAGCCGCTTTCCGCGACGAATTCGCTGCGCGAGGTCATGGCTCAGTTCGCGACCGGCGTCGTTGTGCTCACCGCGGGCGGCGAGCAGGGACACGGCATGACGGCCAATTCCTTCACCTCCGTGTCCCTCGATCCGCCCATGGTGCTGTGCTGCGTGTCCCGCGCGGCGAGGATGCACGAGGCCATCACCACGACCCAGTCGTTCGCGGTGTCGATCCTCAGCGCGGGGCAGCGGGAACTGGCGCGGTACTTCACCGACTGGCGCCGGCCGCGCGGCATGGCCCAGTTCGACTCGGTGGACTGGCTGGCCGGACCGCTCACCGGGTCACCGTTGCTGTCCGGCTCGTTGGCGTGGCTGGAATGCAAACTCTCGTCGGTCTACGAGGGGGGCGATCACTCGATCTTCCTCGGCGAGGTGCTGCATTCCAGCCGTGGCGCCACCCCGCCCGCGCTGTTGTTCTTCGGCGGTGGCTATCACCAGGCCGGGGCGAACGTGCGGGCGACCGGCCTGACCGCGTGACTGCCTGATGTCCGTGCCATCCGGGAAGAAGGAGGGTCCTGCCATGAAGAAGGAACGCGCGCTCACCCCAGTCGAGAGCACGCCGCAGTCGACGTCGACCACCGAGGCGTCGCACGACGAGCGCTCCGATTCGTACCAGCTGCACGAGGACGACGTGTTCGGCGACTACGAGCCGCCGGTCGGATCGATGCCCCGGCTGTACCGGGGTGTGATCTGGAGCGATGTGGTCGCCGAGATCAACGCCGACCGCGAGCAGCGGGAAGCGGCCTGACCAACGGAAGAACATGATGGCGTGCAGGCGTTCCAGCCTGCACGCCGTTCTCATGCGCCCATAGGTCCATCCACACAGGACAATAGTATAAGGAGACGACAACCGGCGACACAGACCACTTAGGACGGTACTCGCTGTGCCGCCTGGTTCACCCGCGAGGCCGGCGCCGTCGTCGCGGCGAGTAGACCGATCGCGGTCAGCGGCACGATGAGCAGACCGAGCGCGGTGCCGATGCCGAAAGCCTGAGCCATCCAGCCGATCACCGAGGGGCCGGCGACAACTCCCGCGTAGTACAGCGTGCTGAACCGCGCTATCGCGAGACTGGTGGCCGACGAGCCATCCTGTCCGTCGCCGGAATCGGCCGCACCATGGCCGACCGCACCGGAGATGATCGGGACGAGCACCGCGATGCCGCAGCCCTGCAAGGCAAAGCCGGCAATACTGATCCAGGGCCACGGCACGGCGATGGCGAGCACGACACCACCGACCGTGACGGCCATCGCCCCCCGGACAAGGGTCACCGCGCCGAACCGACTGTGCAGCCGGTCGCCGACCGTTCTTGCTGCGGTCTCGGCGAGGACAAAAGCCGTGTAGCCCAATGAGGCCAGACCCGCGGGCGCGCCGCGCTGCTCCTGGAGAAAGATGCCGCACCAACTGGATACCGCGCTCTCGCACAGTGAAGCCGCCGCGCCCAACACCCCGAGCAGCACGACCGCGCGGGTCCAACCGGTCAGCAGGCCTGGCCGGGACGTTCGTGTCGGCCCGCTCCGCTGCGCGGTCGGCGCGGCCGATTCGGGGAGCAGGTGTCGGCCGCTGGCCAGGGCGATGATCACCAGCACTGTCGCGACGATCCAGAAATGCTCACCGAGTGACCAGCCGATCCGTTCGGCGAGGACGCTGAGCAGCGAGCCGATCAGCGCGCCGACTCCCCACACGGCGTGCAGGCTGTTGAGGATCGGGCGGCGGGCGATCTGCTCGAGTCGGACGCCCTGCGCGGTCATACCGACGTCGAGCAGGCCGGCGATCAGGCCCCAACCCAGCATGGCCGAGCCGGCCGCAAGTGCGTTCGGCATGCTCGCGGCGAGCGGCAGGAACCACGGCACGACCACCGACGTCAGCCGGATGACCGCCTTGGTGCCGAACCGAGCGGTGATGCGGCCGGCGAACTGCAGGGCGACGATCACACCGATGGTCTGGGCAAGCAGCACGGCGCCGAATTCGCCATAGCTGACGCCGAGTTCGTCGCGGACGGCCGGCAGGCGGGCGAACCAGGTACCGAGCATGATGCCGACCAACAGGAATATCCCGGAGACGGCCAGTCGCGGCCGTCGCAGTGCCGGTTGCCCGATTCGGTACCGGTCACTCATTCGCCGACGCCGCGTTCGTAAGCCCGTCTGCGGGTCCGGTCGCCGGGCCGGTCGGATCGCCGTAGCCGAATTCGCCGGTCCACGAGCCCACGTCGATGTGTCCGTTGAACGGCCGGCCATCCGCTCGATGCATCGGCGGCCTGCGGTGGGCCATGTGCACGAACACGTCGTCGTACTGGATCACCGAGCCCGCCGATGTGGTCCGGAACAGCATGTCCTCGTCCTCGCCGCCCCAGCCCTGATAGCGCTCGTCGAAGCCGCCGATCCGGTGGAAGATCGCCGGCCGCACCCACAGGCACGCACCGGGCACGTCGCGCAGCAGCAAGCCCCGCAGTCCGGTCAACGGTGCGATTGCCGCGCCCGCCGCGCAGCGCTGCCCGATCGCGTAGTCGCTCGCGTCCTTGTTGAGCGACAGCATTTCGGTGTGTGGCAGGTGCGCGTCGTTGTCCGCGTCGGCGAACCTCGCATTGTTGCGTTCGAGGAAGTCCCGGTCCACCAGGATGTCGGCGTCCAGCAGGCACAGGGTCCGTGCCGAACCGAGTGTCGCGCGCACGCCGACGTTGAGCGTCCAGGACTTGTTGAACGGTCCTTCGCCGTGAATGTGCACGTAGTCGTCGACGAGCGGTTCGATCGCCTCCCGCCAGCGTGGGAACGCGTCGAACTCGACGACGGTGATCCGGTAGTGCCGCGCGGGCATCGTCTGGTCGCGCAGGGCGAGCAGGCAGGCCAGCAGGTTGCGCAGTCGCCCGGCGCCGTGGGGATCGGCGAACGGGATGACCACCAGGACTTCGTCCCCGCCGCCCGTGTGGGGCGGCAGGTCCTCGGCGAGGGAACGCAACCGGTCCGGTCCCACCTCAGGCGCCGCGGGCCAATAGTCGGCGCCTCGGAAATCGTTGATGTAGACATTGTTGTCCGCGATGTCCGCCGCCTGGCGTGCCGCCGCGAATGCATTGGGGTTCCGGTTGATCAGCTCGGCGAGCCAAGCCTGTAGCCGCAGGATCGTGACCGTGTCGGTCGGCCGGTCGATCAGTTCCAGGTAGGCGGCGGTCGCGTCCGGGTGCGAACCGATCGCGGCCTCGATACCGGCCAGAACCGAGTAGTAGAACGGCGAACTGTGCTGCCAGTAGTCCGCGGCAACGATC